>JAJZOA010000319.1 GCA_021852225.1 Planctomycetota bacterium | reverse complement strand
CCCAGCGCCAGCAATTCCGCGAAAGCGAATCCGCCGGCCACGCTGCGTCATTTCCAGCAGCGCTGGCAGAACCGGCGCTTTCCGCTGGATTATTCGGGAGTGTGGCGTTTCCGGGACCTGCTGCCGTTTTGTGCCGATGCGATGGTCTGCACGATTGGCGAAGGACAGACATTTTTACAGAATGCGGTCTGCCTTGGACGACAACTGGGGATGTGGCCCGGGCAGCTATGGCTGCAATATGAGGGAATGAACCCGTCGGGCAGTTTTAAGGATAACGGAATGACCGCCGCGTTCACCCATGCGCGCATGGTCGGCGCGCGGCGTGTCGCGTGTGCGAGCACCGGAAATACGTCGGCATCTTTAGCGCTGTATGCGGCGCAAAACGGCTTTCAGGGAATTGTGTTTATAGGAACTGGCAAAATAGCGTTTGGAAAGCTCTCACAGGCGCTGGACTATGGTGCCCGCACGCTGCAAATTGAAGGCGATTTTGACACCTGTCTGGCCAGAGTGCGTCAAGTGAGCGGGCAGCTTGGACTGTATCTGATGAATTCGGTCAATCCGTTCAGGCTGGAAGGCCAGAAAACGATTATGTACCGGATTCTGGAATCTCTTAACTGGGAAGTGCCGGACTGGATTGTTGTGCCGGGCGGAAACCTTGGGAACTGTTCGGCATTCGGAAAAGCTTTCGCGGAATTGCTGGCGCTGGGACTCATCCGGCGGGTACCGCGACTAGCGATTATTAACGCGCGAGGCGCAAATACCTTATACACGCTGGTCCGCGGCGGTCTGACCTGGAACGGCGGCCGCACGGACGACGACATGATTCAAGCCCATTATGCAAAAATGGATGCGGAGCATATTCATCCGCACACGATTGCGTCCGCAATTGAAATCGGCCGACCCGTGAATTTGAAAAAGGCGTTGCGCGCTCTGGATGGCATGAACGGCGTGGTGGCCGAGGTAACCGACGAGGAAATATTGGAAGCCAAAGCCCTGATCGGTCGATTTGGCTTTGGTTGCGAGCCCGCCAGCGCAGCGACAATAGCCGGCCTGCGGCAGCTTCTGGCGTCACAGGTTATTTCACGACATGAACGGGTGGCCTGTGTGCTGACCGGCCATGGCTTAAAAGACCCGGACGCCACAGTGCAATACCATACCGGCATACGAACGAAAGAGGCAAAAATGCCGGCGGCGGAGCCGACATGGGGCAGCCATGCCAATCAGCCGATCAAAGTCGCTGATGATGTGGAGGCGATCGTTCGTGCGCTGGGAATTTCAGTGGATGATCTGGATAAATCACAAAGAACCGGTTACGTGGAAACAACGGCATATCTGCCGTTTGTAGAATATTAAACAGCGGACCGACCGTGCAGAAATGGAATCGCGAATCGCGAGTTTCCATGCCACGCCGCAACAGGCCCCGCCAAAATTGAGAAAATCCGATGCCGCAATTAATGATTAAAAAAACAGCGTCCAGTATTTCCGCAAATATACCCGCGACAACACATCCGGCGGCGGTTCATGCGAAGCACAGTCTGGGCAGCCTGTGGCAATCGGTTGTGCGGCAGATTAATTTTCAGCAACTACTGCACGACAACCGCCTGGCCAACTGGCTGACACTGCTGCTGGCGATTCTGGGCGGTGTCGTGGTGGGACGACTGGCTGCGGCCGGTTGCCGCGGACTGGCGTTGCGGCTGGAACGGCGCAATTGGCATTTTCAAGCGGTCATGGTGGATAGTCTGGCCTCACCGCTGAGCCTGGCCATACTGGCCGCCGGCCTTCTGGTCGGCCTTGGCCAACTGCATTTAAGCACGGTGCTGGAAACTTTTTCTGGAAAAATTCTACTTCTGCTTCTGGCGATATCAATATTCTGGTATGGCTTTAACATTGTAGCCACGGTGGAACTTGCGCTAAAACGATTTATCGCCCGTCACGACACCCCCCTTACCGAACAGATTGTGCCGATTGTACGCAAGACGCTGCGGATTTTTGTTACCATAATCGGCGCGCTGTTTATTCTGCAGAACGTATTTGACCGCGACATTGGTTCGTGGCTGGCAGGACTGGGAATCGCGGGATTGGCGGTATCGCTGGCGGCCCAGGATTCGCTGAAAAATCTTTTCGGATCCGTCACAATTTTCATGGACCGTCCGTTCCTGGTAGGACATTCCGTCTCCTATCAGGGCATCACTGGAAAGGTGGAGGAAATCGGGTTCCGGTCCACCCGGGTCCGGCAGACGGATGGCTCGCTTGTGACCATTCCCAATTCAGACATTGTCAGCAATTCGGTAACAAATATATCCATGCGACCGTTTATCCGGCGGGCGATAAATGTCACGGTCGCCTGTGACACGCCGGTGACGAAGATGAATCAGGCGGTAAAGATGATTCGCGATCTGCTGGCCTCCCCGGAATTCGGTCCGTCCGTGACCAATCCAACCGACCCGACCGACAATCCGCCGCGGGTTTATTTCACCGATTTTAACGCGGATTCGCTGAATATTGCGGTGTATTACTGCTTTCGTCCATCGACCGATTATTGGCGTTACATGGAATTCAGTGAGCGTTTCAACCTTGCGCTGCTGCGCGAACTGGAAAGACTTGGCGTGGAAATTGCATTCCCGACACGTACACTGTACCTGGCGGGCGATCCAAAGCGAAAATTGTCAATAAACATCAGCACGCCAACGAATGAACAGTCGGCTGATCCGGTGCAGCAACCCTGATTCTGAATGGCAACGCGGAAAAAAAGCCGCCGCCGTCAAACCAGCCTTTTTCGGATGTGCCATGGAGCAGATTCCCATTCATTCAATCGCCGAATCCGGCGCGGATAAGCCGCCGGGAACAAACTTCCCGGTGTTTAACCCTGGCTCACCATTTCACGCATCGGTCGCCGAGGCGCACGGAGTCGGGCCGCGCCGTGCGGAACATTTTTCGCGACTGGGGGTGCGAACCATTGGAGATTTGCTGGATTTTCTTCCGCGCGATTACGTGCAGTTTCAAGGCCAGGTCGAAGTTCAGGAACTGGTGTCCGGGCAAAAAGCAACCGTGGAGGGCACCGTCATTCAGACCCGCATGATTCGCCGCAAGCGGTCTCGTTTTGAGGCGCTGATTGAAGAGGCTTCCGGAAGGTGTATTCTGGTATGGTTCAATCGGTGGGATCTGCCGGATAAAATCGCGCCCGGCTGCCGACTACGGGCAACCGGACAGGTAAACTTTTTTAACGGCCGGGCGCAGTTAATGCAGCCCCTATTTGATGTTGTAACCGAGGAATTGTCCACGCGCGCAGCCGCGAGAATCGAGCCGGCGTATCCGGCGACGGCGGACCTTCCAAGTGCGGTGATCCGGCAAGTTATCATTGGGAATCTGGCGCAGCTGCTGCCAAATGTGCGGGAATGGTTTGCCCCGGATTATCTGGCGTCGCGAAAACTGCCATGCCGGCGGGCGGCGTACCAGGCGGTGCACCAACCGGTTGATTTAAAGCAGACGCAAGCAGCGCGACACAGTTTGGCCTATCACGAGTTTTTTCTTTACCAGTTGGCGGTGGCACTGCGCCGCGCCCGGCAGCAGAACGCCGCGGGTGCCAGACCGCTGCGTGCGGATGACACCGTGGACAAGCGCATCCGGGCGCGGCTGGAATTCAAACTGACGGACGCACAGAATCGCGTGATTGCATGTTTGCGGAAGGACCTTGCGTCCACAGTTCCGATGAATCGTCTGGTGCAGGGGGATGTGGGTTGCGGCAAAACCGTAGTGGCGCTGTATGCGATGCTTCTGGCGGTGGCCAGTGGCAGCCAGGCGGCGATGCTCGCTCCGACCGAACTTCTGGCGGAACAGCATTTTCTGACGCTCCAGCGGTATCTGGTGAACAGCCGGGTAAAGCTGGGACTGTTGACCGCGGGCCTTTCCGCGGTGGAAAAGCGTCGCACGATTACAGGCGCGGCGGACGGTACAATGGGAATTCTGGTGGGCACACACGCACTGCTGCGAGAGCAGCTTCAACTTAAAAATCTGACGCTTCTAGTGGTCGATGAGCAGCATAAATTCGGAGTTCAACAGCGGGCGGTTATTCGCGACCGTTACGCGGGTGTGCATACATTAATCATGACGGCCACGCCTATTCCGCGTACGCTGGCAATGACACTGTTTGGCGACTTGGATGTCTCCACAATTGATGAATCCCCGCCGGGACGGGGCAAGATCGTCACGCGGGCGGTAGCGCGGCCGCAGCGCGAAGAGGTCTACGCCTTTGCTAGAAAACTAATTGCCCAGGGGCGGCAGGTATATGTGGTAGCACCAGCGATTGATGATAATCCGACAGGCATGCAGAGCGCCGTACAACTGGCGGCGGAATTAAGCGCTGGACCACTGGCCGATTGCCAGGTGGGACTGCTGCATGGCCGAATGGACCGTCAGGAGCGGATGAAAACCATGGAGAATTTCCGGCAGGGACAGATCAGCGTACTGGTCTCCACAACCGTCATTGAAGTCGGCGTGGATGTACCCAATGCCTCGCTGATGGTAGTGGAACATGCGGACCATTTCGGGCTGGCGCAACTTCACCAGCTTCGCGGCCGCATTGGCCGAGGCGGGCATCAGTCTTATTGCATTCTGATGTGCGACCAGCAGACGCAGGAAGCCACCCGGCGGATGCAGGCGATGGTGCGACACACCAGTGGCTTTAAGATTGCCGAGGAAGACTTGAAACTTCGCGGCATGGGAGAACTGATAGGAACCCAGCAGAGCGGTCATGGAGATTTGGCCTTTACGGATCTTTTATTTGATCCGTTTCTGCTGCCTACAGCGCGAACCGACGCGATTGCGATGGCACAAAATGATCCGCACCTGATAGAGCCGGCGCATGCGGAAATACGCCGGGAACTGATGGCACGGTTTGCGTCCACGCTCTCGCTTGCAGATGTCGGATGAACGGATGACCGCATGGCCTGGAACATGCGCCTCCTAAAATTGAAAAGCATACCTTTGCGACCTGGCAATCGCGGCAACTCAAACCGTTGCGCGGGTTTTTCGGCCAGACGACTCCCGAGCCTTCTATGTCCCAATTGTCGGGCCAGATGGGCGAGCGCCGGAGTCAAAGCCGTATTGGCTGCAAGAAAGTTCACACCCGGCACATACTTTTTACGGGAGTAGTCGATATACTAATGTTAAAGGATACCTGAATGAACCCGATGAAAGGCGAAGTGAACGCAGCCGGGGAAACCGCGGAACCAAAGTGGCCCGGTAAGGAAGTATTTGCACTGGCAAAGCAGTTCCAACTGGCGGGCGGGGGAATGGCGATGCGTTGGCCGGCAGGAGGGCGGCTGGCTGGTCTGCAAAGCTCAGGCTTGGAGATAGCGGATTTTCGCGCTTATTCGCAAGGCGATGACTTTCGATTTATAGATCAATATGCGCTTGCCCGGCTGGACCAGCTTGTGGTACGGCTGTTTCATGATCGCAAATCGCTGCCATTGACGATTTTTCTTGATACCTCGGCGAGCATGAACTTCGGCCAACCGAACAAATTCAGAATGGCGCGCGACCTGGCGCTGGTATTCAGCCTGGCGGCTTTGCGGCACGGAGGTCGACTGGCGGTAGCGCAAAACGCCGGTAGTGCATCCGACGATATCGCAATGCGCAAATTTGACCGCCCGCAGGCGGCGGCTGGCCTTATTCAATGGTTGCGCCACACAAGTGCGAACGCCAGACAATCATCAGAATCATCGATTCGGCGGATCATGGCAACGATTCCATCTCACGGACTGCTTTTGGTCATAAGCGATTTTCTCCCCCCCGCCGACATGGCGAACATAGTGCCGTTGTCGGCGACAATGCATCGACGGATGGCGGTGCTCCAAGTGCTATCTCCGCAGGAACTGTATCCCATCGACGCGCCAGCGTCGGAATTAATCGATTCAGAGACCGGCCGGAGGCGTCCTGTCGCCGCAGGCCCTGAAGCGGCAGCGCAATACCGTAAAAATATCGCCAAATGGATTGCGCAGTCGCAAGGTGCGGCGCGATTGCATGGCGTTCCATGGATAGTGTGTGCCACCTCTGAACCGCTAAGAAAAATACTTTTGAATCGCGCACTGATGACAGCGAGATCACGCGAGTAGGCGGGTGTCGGACGTTTGTCGAAAAAACTTTTGAAAAAATTCAAATTTTTATGTTGAGGCTGCCAACCTGTTGCCGATAAAAGAATTACGGTCTTACTTCCATGAAAGGAGGTGATAACATGGCCACGAAGAAGAAAGCTTCCGGATCCAAGAGTGCCAAGAGCACGAAGAAATCCGCGAAGAAAAGCACCAAGAAATCAGCAAAGAAGCGTTGAACGCAATGATTTTTTGGGATCCGGCGCGCCGGTCCCGGTTTGAATTTGCCTGGACATGCCGCGTCGTGGCGCCGAATACCGAGCTTTACGGCAACCGTACGGAATTGTGTTTGTTGCAATTTCATGCCGCAGCCGGTCATCGGCGGAAACAAGAATGGAAAAGCCTGTCGCATACGTCGATGGGCTTTTCTTTTTTTTCGCCGGGCTTCTGGCACTCTGTCGCATTCAAATTTTAGGGTACGCAACGACGTTATGCGGAAGAGTCTGCGTGGTTTGAGGGCTGCCTTCCCTGAAAGCTGAGTGTCCCAAAGCACTGGACGGGTAGCAGCACCATATTTTGATTTTATGCCGCGATCGTTCGCGAGCGTTTTCTAAGGACCGAAAGGCCCAGTCCAATGAGGCCAATGCCACACAAGCCAACCGTGGAGGGTGCCGGCATTGCAGCCGGCTCTGCCGTGGTCTGAAATGACAGGTTCACACTGGACCCGGCCGCAAGATTCAACGCCACGACGGAGTTTAAGGCGAAGGCGGAACTGTTTCCCAGATCAACCAATTCCGATGCCGGACCTATTTGATAGGTAATGTTGGCCGCTCCGCCAGCGGGAAAATAAACCGTGGAAGCGGACAGCGCGTTCGCCGTTCCAAATTGCTGGTTGTTGGTATTTAAATAAGAAGTCAATCCAACTGAATCGCCGGAGTGGCCTGTTAAAAAGGTAACGCTTCCGGATTCCGCAAAACCAAGCTCGCCAAATCCGGAAAAGCCGAGATCGCTAAGTGCAATGGTAAGCGTCCCTGCCTGGCTGCCCGTGTTCACGATGCTGTAGGTGCTTTCCGTCAACTGTGAAACCAAGGCACCTTTACCGGCGTTGGAACTTCCCGAAATGCTGCTGATGGTGAAATCCGGCACTAGCAGGGTCGGCGTCGCCTGACTGTATGTAACCAAGTGCGGCAGATAAGTAATCGGCGTCGAACTGCCGTTGAATTCCAGGGCCACACTAGCTCGCGCCGGATGAGCGCCAACTGCGGCGGCGAGAAACAATCCGGCGAGCACAGCCGATTTTGTACAGATAACTGATTTCATATTCGCTTTCATTTTTGCCTTCTCTCTTGAAAATCGCTGACATGTTCATTCATGTTCGCGCATTATTTAATTTCAGACGAACTTCCGTTATCGGCAACCTTGCGACGCCGGACCAGCAAAGTAAGCCCCCCTATTGCGATAAACACAAGCGATGCAGGTTCGGGCGTGGTGACGATCGTGCTGCCAACGGTGGATGCAATGTTCATACCGAACTGGCCATTTGTGGTGGCGAATGCACCGCCACCGCTAAGCTGAATCGTAAAAAGCTGGCCGATTGCAAATGGCGATCCCGATTGCAGCGGCAGTGAAGCAGTTGGGTTTCCCGACAGAGTAAAGGACTCAGGGGAATTGGATGCGTTGCTAAAGGAGGCGGAAGCCGGCCCGGCATAGGAAGCGGAACCGGGCAACCCGACCGAGTTGGACGGGTCAATATAGGTTTCCAGACTCATAGAACCGGCACTTTGCACAACGGTTCCGCCGCCGCTCTGGGAAATGCTGACCGACGTACCGGTCTGGCCGGATGCCGAAAGATTATTGTCACTCCAGAAGATTTTTAAGGTGTCCGAAGTGCCGGTGGCCGCCGCGTTGCTGATATTAAAACCGCCGCTTTCCAAGGCACTCTGCGAAGAATTAAAATCGCCGGTGAAATAACCAGAAAAACTGCCCACCGAAAATGGGACAACCACGCCGCCGGAACTGTTGGGTGTAAGCGTGCCGGCATGTTGGCTAAGGGTAACGGTTTGTGATGCACCGGTATCGATGAGTACCAGGGAAAAATCGGCTTGCGCTATTCCGCAAAGAGCCAATGGGCCGACCAGTGCGGCCAATCCGGCGATTGCCGCGTAGCCGTGGGTAATTCCGTTCTTATACATCTTCTACTCCTCTGTCCTCCGTTGTCGGACTGTTCGGGCAAACCGAAAAAAGGCAGTCGGACAACCGGCGATTGGAAATATGAAACGTCGCGAAGGAGAAGCGTTGGAATTTTGGCCTTCTCTCCCGCCGGGTTTCAAAAAGCTGTCAGCCTGTTTGCGGTTCAGCTCAGGCAGGCGACAGATGGAGTTTAGTCCGCTCCTGCAGCGTGAGCAAGACAATTCTGCGTGGTTTTTGCTTATCAGACGTGAAATGGTTTATCAGACGCAAATATGGCGAGCACGACTCATAATGACGGCATTATTGTCGTCTGGCTACTGCGCGGATGCACGACCACGGCCATATGAATCGCGCCGCTTTCCAACCAGCGGCGGGCACTGGCTAAGGCCTGTGCGCCATCCGCATCACCACAAAACACCACCATGGGGCCTCCAAGCCCCAACGCAATGGACAATTGCGCCGCGGGCGAACTTGGAAGGGTTTCGCGAAAGGCGGCCGGGCTGACATATTTGCCGCCGTCCAACCGCCGGCTTGTGTTAAAGGCTATATCCGCCTCTATTGAATCATGAATCACACTCACAAAAAGTCCAGTCGCAAGCAGGGCGTTTTTGCTGAACAACTGCAGCTCGGAATTCAACTGCGCAATAATATTTGC
>JAJZOA010000122.1 GCA_021852225.1 Planctomycetota bacterium | reverse complement strand
ATCAACGAACCAGCACCAACAGTCGGCATAAGGCCCTGACGGGCGTGGCCACTGTATCCAAGGAGCCTTTGTGCTTTGCGGCAGAAAAAATCATTACCTTTATGTTTTAAATTATTTTTGAGAATTCGGGAATAATTCCGGCGGACTTAGCCTCTTAATTGGCAGTTGTAACTGATTTGAATTTTGTGTTCGCCATTTGGAGGAATTTCCATGAGCATTATGAATGTACTATCTCGCGCGCAATGCACATCCCTTAAGGCGGTCCTTCTGACTGCGACTGTTGGTGCTGGTTCGTTGATTGCGGCGAATTCCGCCGTGGCCACCGAGTCGGCCACGGCCACTATTACCGCCGCAACGGCAACCAGTTCTACGTGGCAATACAGCCTGACGCTGAACAATACCGGTACTACCAGTATCGGCACATTCTGGTTCGCCTGGATTCCCGGCCAAAGCTACATGACGGTGAATCCGACAAATGTGATTGCTCCAAGCCAGTGGGAAAATGGTCCTGATTCACAACTGGTGGGTGGCGCTATTGGAGAAAAAGGAGCATCGATTGAATATCAGGCAACCAGCTCCGCCGGCTACCTCGCCGCCGGAAAGAGTCTGACCGGCTTTTCGTTTGATTCCACCGAATCGCCAACGGACCTGTTCGGAAGTGAAACATTTTTTAACAATGGCACGGCGACGCCCACAACGACCTCTTTTGTTTATTCGGGAGGGCCATTCAGTGACAGTGGATTTAAGCTGGTGGCCACGCCGGTGCCGGAACCGACCTCCCTGCTTCTTTTGGGGCTTGGAGGAATCGTACTGGCGGCGGGGAAATCCAGGCAGTTCCGCCGTACTTCGGTGACCGGTTAAGCTGTGCGCATTCGCCAGCCACGGATGGCCTGGCCTCCTGTTCATAAGGGGCCCGGATTATACTGAATGCGGCTCGCCGTGATACATTTACACGGGTGGATTTTACCACAAAATCTGCTCTTTATTGGTTTTTTCTGCCATCATCATGTATCGCCAGACGCCGAGCAGAGTCTAAGCGAAATGTGGCTGGAGTTTCGGCGGAAAATGTTCCGGCCGGGCAGTTGCAATAGGAAAAAGACGCCACGGTGTTAAGATATGGTGATGCAAGCCAATCCGGCCAATCAAGCCAGTCAGCTTCGCTACCAGGCGCTGGTGGAACTGCATTGGCAGGAATTGTACCGGTTTGCGTACCGCCTGTGCGGTGATCGACACTTGGCCGAGGATATGGTTCAGGAAACCTACTGTCAGGCGTGGAGGCATCTTTCCAGCCTGCAAAGTGATGAAACAGCACGGGCGTGGCTGTTTCAAATATTGCGCAGGCATTTCCTGCGCTGCGGTCGAAATTCGCGCCATCGCTCCACCCAGGATATTGCCAACTATGACCCGCCCGCAACGGCAAGCCAAAGCGAAGCCGCGGAACAACGTGATTCCATTCAAGTCGCCTTGACCATGCTGGAAGACAAATTCAAAGAACCACTGCTGATGGTGGCGGTGGGTGGGCTTACGTGTGATCAGGCGGCCAAAGAACTTGGCGTGCCATTGGGCACGGTGCTGTCGCGTATTTACCGCGCCCGGCAGATGATGAAAGCCCATTTTGATCAATTCGGCGAAGCAAAACATCAGCACGAGATTGAATCCAAAACGGCACATATAAAGAAAGGAGATGCGAATATCTGATTATGAGTGAAATGGGCGAAACAATTCAACCGCTGGCCCCGCTGCCGCCAGACCATCGGGAGTGCCGCAAAGCCTTGCGCCATCTGCTGGCATCCGATCCGACGGCCGCCGAAGAACTGGCCGCCGCCACCGCGGATTTCAATCAATTGAAATCACAATTGATCGACGCGGCGGCCAACCCGGAAATGGTTCCATCGCCTGAATTGCTGGCCCGACTGGCGCAAATACCACACCAGCATGTGGCGGAAAAACCGCCGGCGGGACGCCTGTTCCGGTTCGTGGCCGTGGCCGCGGCCCTGCTGCTGGCCTGCTGGCTGGGCTGGAACATTCATCAGCGGCACAAGGCGGCGGCACTGCGGCAGTTCGCGCGCAGTGCAATGAATTCAGTTCTGGCGTCGCCGCGGATTTCCGCCATCGCGTCGCGCGAACAGTTGTTGCGACAAATGAGTCAAATAAAACTCGGCTTTAAACCGGTCGTGTACAATTACTCGGGATTTCATCTAACCGGATACGCCGTGTGCCGTGTTGGTGACCGCACCGCCCTGCTTACCCGCTGGCAAAGCGGAAAGCTGGTCTGTTCCATGCTGCAAATGGCGGCTCGACCGGAGTGGCCCGTGCCCGTTGCCATGCGCAACGTGATACTGCACGGAAAGCCCGTGACGCCAGGCGGTTTTGCGATGCCGTATACGATTACTGTCTGGCGCACGCCCGCATCGAATTGCGACTGGGCGATGGTGCGCATCGGGACAGATATTTACACACCAACGCTTTATCCACCGAAAACAGATTGATCAATCGATGATCAGACCTTCGCGCAAATAATTTAAAAAAGCCAAATTGCTTGGTCGCCAATCAGATCATCACGACCAGATCATTCCATTGGACGCCACAGCGGGAACGGCATTTGTACAATTAATCCCAAGAGGATTTTCGAGTCGGAGCATTTCCAGCAGGAATTAAAAATCACTTTCTTGCGCCGCTGACATAGGCACATTCCGATATGTAAATATGATTCCACTGATCGCGCATTATGCAGCGGCGGCATGATTTACCGCAGGCCGTAGCGGGCCATTTTGCGGTACAGCGTGCGCACGCTGATATTCAGCTTCGCCGCGGCTTGTGGCCGATCGCCATTGCACTGCCCAAGCGCCTTTTCAATGGCCCCACGTTCGGCAAGGTCCAGTGTGGCACCGTGGCTGAATTCACTGGCGCTGGGGTTGCGGATATAGTCGGGCAGATCTGCGGTTAAAATAATTGGTTTCTGTTGCAGCACCAGCAGGCTTTCGAGCACATTGCGTAACTCGCGCACATTTCCCGGCCAGGCGTAGTGCTGCATCGCCTGAATAAAAGAAGGCTCAATTTCGGGAACCGGAATGGCATTTTCCGCACACAAGCGTTCCACCAGGGTGGCGACAAGCAGTGGAATATCTTCAATGCGCTGGCGAAGAGGGGGAAGATGAATGCGCACCACATTCAGCCGGTAAAACAGGTCCGCGCGGAAGCGCTTTTCCTCCACAGCTTTATTAAGGTCGCTGTTGGTGGCGGCCAGCACGCGGACATCTGTGCTTTTTTCACGTGTGGAACCTACCGGCATGAACATGCCCGTTTCCAGGGCGCGGAGAAGTTTGGCCTGCACAGGCAATTCCAGTTCGCCAACTTCATCAATAAAAAGTGTGCCGCCACTGGCCGCTTCAAAATAGCCGGCCGTACGGGCGTTGGCTCCGGTAAACGCGCCGCGCTCATGGCCGAAGAGTTCACTTTCCATCAGATTCGAAGGCACGGCCGCGCAGTTAATGGCGATGAACGGCCGGGCCTTTCGCGGGCTTAGCTCATGAATGGCGCGCACGACAAGTTCCTTGCCGGTGCCGCTTTCACCGTCCACCAGCACGGTGCTTTTGAATGCGGCGACCCGGCGAATAGTGCGCGCTATTTCCACCATTGCCTGTGAACGACCGATGAGCTTTTCAATATCCACCTGTTCGTCACCCTGGGTGCCAAGCTGTGACATATCGCGGCGGGTGCGGGCATGTTCCAGCGCCCGTTCGACAACATCCAGCAGATCGGGTGGCGCAAAGGGTTTGGTCAGGTAGTCATATGCTCCAAGTTTCATGGCCTGAACGGCACTCGGGACAGTAGCGTTGCCCGTGATGATGACCACTTCCAATAGCGGAAAGGCCCGGCGGGCGAGTTCCAGCAATGCCAGGCCGTCCATTCCGGGCATCCACAGGTCTGATACAAGCAACTGAACCTGGGGCCCCAGCATTCGCAGTGCGTCGGCACCAGATGCGGCCTTTAAAACGGTATAGCCGGCATGTTCCAGCACCATTGCCAGGGCGGAAAGCACACTGGCATCATCTTCAGCCAGCAGAATGCTGGGGCGTCTGCGGGGAATGGGTGTGGTCATCGGCGGAATTCTTTCTGATTGCACGAGCGACTGCTTTATTTCAGAATGTCGCGGTCCGTTTTTCTTCTATACTGAATCCTACCATATTCAATCGCGAATGTTATGGGTTGGGTGAGATTCTGATGGCAATTTAAAGTATCATGGCTTTGGCCTCGGCATCGGACCGTCAAAATCTTTAAATTAAATCCGCAAATTATGTAACTTGAATGGAAGGACCGCGTTCTGATAACGGCACGTTGAACAGATGGAGATCGATGATATGAATTGTCGCAATCGTGGATTTACGCTTATTGAATTGCTTGTGGTCATTAGCATTATCGCACTGTTGATTGGTCTTCTGTTGCCTGCGCTAAACGGAGCCAAACAATCCGCCGAGCGGACGGCATGTGCGGCACAGCTTCACGGGATTGGCCAGGGCTTTCAGGCCTATCTTCAGGAAGACAGTAACAATGTATTCCCGGTCTGTCCGGAAGTGCCAACGGTGAATTCTTTTGTAACGGTGCGGGACGGCCCGACGATCAATAATCCACCGACGATACAGGAAGTGATTGGCGGCGTGATGCCGCCAGCGACGATTCCGACACCAAATTATATTCCACCCCTGAACGACCGAAAAACCGGCGCAAACTGGGATTGTCCCGCGGATATCACCGGATTTACCGACGTGTATACGGGAAAATCCTACCCATCCTATTTTGCGGCGCAGGGAACAAGCTATCAATATAACATGAGTCTTTCCGGCCAGCGGCTGGAAAACTGGCAGATCGGTCCGGTAAGCAACCCGCTGATGATGTACCCGCTGCTTCAGGCTCAGGGTACATGGGTTCTGGCGGATATGTCCACGTTCCATGGCCCGCGTGGCGGAACGAGTTCGGCGAACATCCTTTTTGCGGACTGGCATGTGGGCACCGTTCTGGACATTTCCCAGAACGCCGGCAAGCCGATCTGGCACTGATTCTGATTTTTGGAGAACCGTCATGACCACCACACCCTCCATGGGAACCAGGCTTCGGGGCATCTGGCGTGAACGCAGATCGTCTGTCGTTCTGGCGGCGCTGCTGCTGGCAATTATTCTTGTGTATGGCTACATGTTTATGCGATCGCGGGGGAACTCCGTCCGGGCCGACGCGATGTCGCCACAGGTTACAAAAATTCTGCTTGCGCAGAAGGGCCAGATACCGCCATTTCCAATGTTTGGCGGACCGGGCCGGCATTTTGACTGGCACAAAATACACGCCATGACGCCGGCCCAGCGCCATGCCTTTTTCATGAAACGCCGCGTGAAGATGGAGGCGTTCCTTCTGGCGTTTGCCCATGCCACACCGGCGCAGCGGCAGGCAATTATTGATGCGACCAAGGCCCGCTTCGCCATGATGCACAATCACCGTCCCGGCGGCCGCCATGGCCCCGGAGGCCGCGGTGGCTTTGCCTCACGTATGCCGCAAATGATGGCAAACGGTCTTATTCGCGGCAACCCGCAGATGCACGCGGCCATGACGCAGTTTTTTATGGGGCTGCACGGTGCGCCGGCGGCCCGTTGATGTTGCCGCATCTGTCCGCATGACTTGCCGTGATCGCAAAACCCCGCCGCACATTTTCCCTTTGCAGGCAAGAGTTCAGCGAGCAACGCGTTATTCCCGGCATTGAACCGACCGGGCGTGCGCATCAAATCCTTCGGTGTGCGCCAGAACTTTTATGTTTGCCGCGACATGGGCCAGCGCGGCGGCGTCATATTCAACAATGCTTATACGTTTGCGGAAACTTTCAGCTGAAAGCCCGCTGAAAAAGCGTGCCGTGCCGGACGTCGGCAGCACATGCGAAGGACCCGCCAGATAATCTCCTGCGGCGACCGGCGTATGGGCACCAATAAATATACCTCCCGCGTTGACGATTTTTTCCGCATCAGCCCGGCTGTTTCGGGTGGTAATCTGCAAATGCTCCGGCGCAAACGCGTTGACCAGATCAATCGCTTCCGAATGGCGGGGTGTGACGATTATAGCGCTGGCAAATTGCAGCGCCTGAAGTGTTAATTCGCGGCGGCCAAGCTGCGGAATCTGCCGGTCCAACTCGGCCTGCACCTCGCCCGCGAGCCTTTCGCTGGCGGTCATCAGAAGACAGCTTCCCGGAGCATGTTCCGCCTGCGCCAGGAGTTCCGCGGCAATCATTCTGGCCGAGGCCGAATCGTCGGCCAGAACGATCACTTCACTCGGACCGGCGAAACTGTCGATATCCACCACACCAAAAAGTTCCTTTTTTGCCAGTTGCACATAGCTGTTTCCCGGCCCGACAATTTTGTCCACCTTTGGAATGCTTTGGGTTCCAATGGCCATCGCCGCAATCGCCTGCGCTCCGCCGATGCCATAAATTTCATCAATCCCCAGCCGCTGGGCCGCGGTCAGAACCGCAGGTGACACAGCGCCGCCGCGCATGGGGCTGCAGATGGCAATGCTTTTAACGCCCGCCGCCTGGGCCGGTGCCACGGTCATTACCACGCTGGAAGGATACGCGCCAGCGCCACCCGGAACATATACTCCCACGCGGGCCAGCGGTTCGTAGTGTACGGCCAACCGGGCGGTTTCGCCGCCACCGGCGGGCCGCAGATCATGTGGGGGCGCCGGAAGCATCGCCTGCTGGTAATGGCGGACATTGGCGATAGCCGCATCCAGTGCGGATACGAAGTCCGGTCTTGCGGTGGTCGCGGCGCGGGCAATTTCTTCCGGGCTGACGCGCAATGGACGGCCGCCTAAATCCACACCATCAAACTGGCGGGTAAATTCAATCAAGGCGGCGTCGCCGCGCTTATGAACATCGCCGATAATCCGTCGGACCGTGGCCGCCGGTCCATCCGAATTTTGATCGCCAATTCCGGCCATTAAAAGCGCATCCAGCGACAGCTTTTGACGCAGCGCTAAAATTCCGGGCTGATCCGATGGGCGATTGGTATACAATACTGGCAGTGCGGGCATAGTATCGGGTTTCCTTTCATGGCCATGCGTTGGGCGGTTGGCCGTCTGGCAACCCGTTGATTAAACGCGCAGCGGCCACAATTATCAAGAAGCTGGAAAGAAAGTCGGCGGCAGGCAGATGACCCGCGACAGCGAATATTCCGGAGTGGCGCATCGCATGGGCGTCAGGGCGAACGCCAGTTCAGATTTTGCCTATCAGAATACTGGTGTTATGTCCGCCAAAGCCAAAGCTGTTGCTCATGGCGTGTTGAATGGAGGCGCTTCGCGCGGTGTTGGGAATGTAATCCAGATCACAGAGTTCATCGGGGGTATCGTAATTAATTGTCGGGGGCAATTCACCGCGTTGCAGGGCCAGGCAGGTAATCGCCAGTTCAATTCCGCCGGAAGCGCCCAGGCTGTGGCCCAAGGCTCCTTTGGTGGAGCTGATCTGGAGTTTCTTGGCAAACGAACCGAAGACCTGGTGAACAGCCTTGGTTTCAGCCAGGTCACCAAGTTCGGTGCTGGTGCCATGGGCGTTGATGTAGCCGATTTGTTCCGGCTGAATATTGGCTTCGCGCAGGGCTTTGAACATGGCTTTGGCGGCTCCGGCGCCGTTTTCGTCGGGTGCGGTGATATGGCAGCCATCACCCGTGGCACCACAGGCTAAAAGTTCGGCGTAAATGCGTGCGCCGCGGGCCTTGGCAAACTCATATTCTTCCAGCACCACCACGCCGGCACCTTCGGACATGACAAAGCCATGCCGGTCTTTTTCAAACGGGCGACTGGCCTTAAGCGGTTCATCATTGCGGGTTGATAAGGCACGCAGCGCACAAAACGCGGCTACCCCAAGTTTGGTAATCGCCGCTTCGGCTCCGCCGGCAAGCATCACGTCAGCATCGCCGTATTGAATCGTGCGAAACGCATCGGCAATTGCATTGCCCGAGGTGGCACATGCCGTGGCGGTGGCGGATACCGGTCCGCGCAATCCCCATTGAATGGAAAGGTTCCCCGCGGCGGCATTCACCATCAGTCGCGGAACCGTAAATGGCGATACACGGTCGACGCCTTTGGCCAGCATCCGGTCATATTGCTGTTCCATTTCCTCTATGCCGCCAATGCCCGAGCCGACAATCACGCCAGCGCGGTCGGTGTCCATTTTGGAAAAGTCCAACCCGGCATCGCTCACCGCGTGAATGCCCGCGGCCAGGCCATAGACGCTGAAGCGGTCCATGCGCTTGATTTCCTTTGGCGCAATTGTTTTTTCGGGCTGAAAATCGGCGTGTTGAATTTCCCCGGCGATTCGCACTGGGTACGTGCTGCAATCAAACCGGGTGATTTTGCGAATCCCACAATTCCCGGCCAACAGGCGCGGCCAGAACAGGTTCAGGTCCTCACCAAGAGGGGTTACAACACCCAAACCCGTGATAACAACTCTTCGCTTTGACATTGTGGGATACGCACTCCATAGCGCTACGACACCGGACAGAGACTGTCGGCGGGAAAACCAGACGGGATAAAAAGCCGTAAATGGCCCGCGGCCGCTAAGCCCTTACTGTGGCGGCTTGACTTTGGCGGCGATCGTCTTGATGTAATCGATGGCCTGGCCAACGGTCTGAATTTTCTCCGCTTCCTCATCGGGAATGGACATTTCGAATTCGTCTTCGAATTCCATCACCAGTTCGACTGTATCCAGACTGTCCGCGTTCAGGTCATTGACGAAGCTGGTCTCACGGGTGATCTCGGCTTTGTCCACGCCCATTTGCTCGGCTACGATGTCGATAACCTTGGTTTCAATCTGTGTATCCAATTCAGCCATGCCAAAGGCCTCCATAAAAAGGGTTTTATTCAAAAAACTATCATCACCCGTGCATTTATCAGAATGCTAAGATTGAAACCAAG
>JAJZOA010000146.1 GCA_021852225.1 Planctomycetota bacterium | reverse complement strand
CCCGCCGGCGTCATTCACCCGTGGCCGCCCCGCCGTAAGGCTCAATGGCCGAAGGGCGGTTGTGGGTTTCCACTTTCATGCAGACGGCGTGGGTGTCGTCCAGGGCGATAACGCCGGCGTTGTCCTTGAATACGCTCAGGGTCCAATCCAGCCCCAATTCACTTGTGGCGCGGAAAATGGTGGACTTGACCAGATTATCAATGGTTTCGGCATGGTCGCCAGGAGCATGGTGTTCATGGCCGGAGTTATCGGTTTGTGCCGGATGATGGGTGAAATGCACTCTGGCCTTAAGTGTTTTGTGCACACAATGCTCACTCCAGGTCTGGGCGAGAGTTTCAAGTTCCACATCGGTCGGGTCGCGGCCCTGCTGGCGGAAATAATCCTGAATCGCATGCATTTCGGCTGTATCCAGAAACAGATGTCCGCGCCGCGAAAGCTGCGCGAGTTCATCGGTTGAAAGATTCCGAATAGCGACCTCCACGCGCTTGAACGCATATTCACGGCCGCGGGGAAATTCCGCAGGCAAAAAGGGGGAAAAATGAATTTCTTCAATGCTGTCATTGGCCATCAGGCGATGGGCGAGGTCGGCTGCGGCCTGCGAAGATAGCGTTCCGGAGAGTATATATTGTCGGCCGGTGCGCACTTCGGCGGGCAATGTTTTTTCACCCCGTGGCACACCCAGAAGGTCGGCAATGGCCAGTTCCGTGCTGGCCGCCACCGGGTCCATCACTCCGGGTTTTAAATGCACTTCCACAAGGCGGCCATCGGTCACCGGGGCCGCACCGATCACAAACCGCTCGGTCACCGGGTCCGCGAGCAGTTCATCGGCAATGCGCTGCACCCGCGATTCGCAAAGCGTCCCGTTATTTTCGCCAGGCAGTCCGGAGGCCTGCAACAAAAAGAGCCGCGCCGTACGCACCTGCTGGACATCGGCAATGCCCAATTGGCGAATTTCGCTCATCAGGGCGGCACCCGCCGGATCGTCGGCGGGGTTCCGGGGGTGAATTTCAACACGAAAAACTGCCATGCAATAAAGCTCCGAACGCTGGCCCGGCATTTTTTCGGCCGGTCGCATCTATCCTTTGACGCCCGCTTCCGTTCGAACGCGCGACCCTTCACATCGCGCGCTTCGGCGACAGACAGCCTGCCGTCGTACGTCGGTCCAAGGCGGTATTATGCGCGATTATCGTCCAGTTATAAATGCCCGCTCCCGCCGGGAGTTTCCACGGGGGACGGGGGTCTTGTGTTCAGGGCGGCTCGACTTGCGGCAATATCCGCGCGCAGTGTCCGAGCCTGTTGGAGAATATCCAGGACTCTGGCTCGGTCATTGCTGGATATCGCCGACTGCAACTTTTTAAGGTTCCGGATCATTTCAGTTATTTCGCGGCGGGCTGGTCCGCGATTGGTCAGAAAAATGTCGGCCCACATGGCCGGGTCTCCGCCGGCGACGCGTGTGGTATCCATAAAGCCACCAGCGATGGCGGGAAACGCCTGGGGCGTGCGGGCGGCGGCCAACACAGTGGCGACGGCGACGGCATGGGGCAGGTGGCTGATTGCCGCGACCCAGGAATCGTGCTGGCGGGCGTCGAGTTGGAGCGTGCGCATTCCGATTCCTCGCCAGAGAGCGTCGGCCTTTGCAATGGCCGCACTGATGCGCGAAGGCGTTGCGTTGCCCCGCCCCCGCACGACCGGCGCACAAAGCAGGCAAAGCGCATTCTGGTAAAGGTCGGCACGGGCGGCCAGCGGGCCGCGTTTTTCGGAACCGGCCATCGGATGCGACCCGATAAAATCACACGTATCGGGCAAATGACGGGCCGCCCAGCGCATGACCCGCACTTTGGTAGACCCCACGTCCGTTACCAGAGCGCCTGGTGCCAGCGCGGGCCGCAACTGGTCCATGAGCGCTGGAAACTGACCGACATTTGCGGCCAGCACGACAATCTGGGCAGTGGCGGCACCGGCGGCCGGATCCACAAAGCCTTCATCAATCGCGCCGATCTGTTTGGCCTGTTCCAACGATGGAGAATCGGCGCGCCCTATGCCGATCACGCGTCCGCACAGACCCGCCTTTTTGACAGCCAGACCGAGGGACGCCCCAAGCAACCCGACTCCGACAATGGCGATAGTTTCCGCGATTGCGGCATTCTGGAGCGTGGTGTGTGATTCCTGATTCATGAAAGAAGTGTAAATCCGAGATGCTATTCATTCAAACGCCCGCATGAAATGGGCAACTTTGGCCGGAATCCGCCCTTCGCGGCGGATTCATAATATTTGTGCGGCGCTTTGGCCGGCCAGGTGGCCCGTGGAAAACGCCAGTTGCAGATTATATCCGCCGCTGGGACCGGTTAAATCCAACACCTCACCAGCCAGAAACAGACGGCGGCAATTGCGGGATTCCATGGTTTGGGGATTCACCTGGTCCAGCCGGACGCCGCCCGCTGTGACCATGGCTTCCTTAAAACCGCGGGTGGCATACACCGTGACGCGACAAGTTTTGATCAGTTCCAGAAGGGCGTGAATATGCTGGGCGGCAACCTGAGAGCATATTTGCGATTCTTCCACCCCGGCGAGTCGGCAGAACATATCCGCCAGGCGCTGGGGAACCCATTCGCCGAGCATGGTCCGGACCAGTTTGCGCCCATGGGCATCGCGCCAGTGCCGCATGCGATCGGCGAGTTGCTCACGCGTCTGGTGCCGGACGAAATCGATCCGCAGTGTCATATCGGAAAATTTTTCCAACAGTTCGGCGATAATTTCCGATACGTTCAGCACCGCCGGGCCGGAAAGGCCAAAATGTGTAAACAAAAGATCATTGACACTGGGCGTCGGCTTACCGGTGGCCAGGCGAGGCAACGGACCGGGAGCCTCGATCCGTACTTCCACGTCCGGCACGGCCAATCCCTGAAGCTCACACACCCACGCCTGCTTGCACAACAGCGGCACAATTGCGGGCCGAGGCGTAACCACCACATGTCCAAGGGCCTCTGCAAAACGATAGCCATCGCCAGTGGTACCCATGCGGGTATAGCTTTGACCGCCGACGGCAATCAGCAGCGCGGTCGCCCGCCAATGAATTCCACCGACAGTGTCAATCAGAAATTCATCGGTGGCCGCATCGCGCTGCACGACGGCGGCGGCATGGGCCGCGCCCGCCTGAACCTGCACATCCAGCCGGAGCATGGCGGCAAGCAAGGCATTGACCACGCTGCTGGCCTGATTGGAATCGGGATAAATTTTTCCGTCATGTTCTTCATGCGTGGGCACACCCTGGGCGGTAAACCAGGCACGCAACCCGTCGTTATCCAGATGGTGCAGCGCCGGGGCAAGAAATCGACCATTGCGGCCGAATTGCGTAATCAGAAATTGTCGGTCGCCCGCGTTGGTAAGGTTGCAGCGTCCGCCGCCGCACACGAGCACCTTAATGCCGGCCCGTGGATTTTTCTCGAGGACCACAATGCGGCGCGGCGTCAGATGGCACTTCTGGCGGTATTCCGCGCAGGCCACGGCGGCCATCATTCCTGCCGCACCGGCACCAAGAATCAGCAGATCGGCATGGTTCGTGCCATCATTTGATTTGGCGGCTAAGTTGGATTGATGGTCCATCATGATTCATTTTGGCGGGACAAGGCTGGACAAGTAGGGCGGTTGGCGCGGTTCATGGGGCGGCTCCAGCCGAGCCGGACAGACCAGCGGGAATCGCAATGACCTGCCCCTGGCGATTCACGCATGCGATGGTGGTTTCGGCAGTACACAAAAGCCGATTATCAGCCGTGTTGTAAATCTCATAGGCGTGGTCAATGCGGACATGGGTCTGACGCACAATCCGTGTTAAAAGGTCAAGCTGGTCGTCGTAACGGGCGGCGCGTTTGAACGATACGCTTATTTTCGCCACGACAAAGAAGAAGCCCTCTTGTTCCAGAGTGCGGTAGCTGATGCCACGCAAACGGAGCAATTCAGTTCGCCCCATTTCAAAAAACGGCAGATAATTTGAATGATGCAGATAGCCCATTGGATCGCATTCCACATAACGCACGCGGATGGCCAGGCGGCTTTCGGAGGGATATTGGCTCAGGGCACGATCAATTGGCTCTGTCATGGCGGGGATATCTCCAAGGGCGGGCAGCCGGAACTCTCTGGCCCCGACAACGGATTGCCAGCGCGGCGGACCGGCCCGAAAAGCGAACCGGCGATTCAGTTAAAACCCAGTAATTTTTCGCCAAGCTCGTCGTAAAATAACTGGGCCAGTTTGTCCGGATCCACGGAACCGGCAAATTTCTCGACGCCATCCACCAGCACCACCGGGGTGCGGTTCTGGTATTTTTCCAGCAGGGCTGGATCGCGGGTAATGTCAATTTCCTCAATAACCGCCGGAACATGCGGTGTGACCACCAGTTCAATGACGCGCCGAACCGCCTTACAGGCGTCACAATTCGGTTTTACCAGCAGCGTAATGCGATGCATGTGATACCCCTTTCAAATGCCGTGTCATACCAGTCAATAGATTAACCGACTTTTCGTCCGTGCGGTAGAAGGTTCTATATTGTTTGCCGGAGTGGATGGGCGGGCATCTAAAAGCCGGAAAAATCGCTTTCGTCGTCAGAATACCAGGTACGGACCTGTTTTATAATTCAAAACTGCATTATGCTAACTTCTACGGTGAAATATCCAAGAGTTGAATCCGCTTCCGGGCGGTGATCAGTTATTTTTACGGATTTTGGAGTATTCACGTGAATGAGCGGCGTAAGAAAACAAGCAGTTCTCCATCCGGTGGAATAACCATTTCCCGTCGCCGACTACTGCAGGCAAGCGCTGCAACCGGGGCCGGACTTGCGACAGGTCCGCACGACAAATCCCCACGCGCGCGCGTCAGGCACCTGTTTTCGCCGATCAAACCGACGGAATTGCGCTGTGCGCATCTTGTGGATCCCGCTGGGGTTGATGATCAATCGCCAGTGCTGACCTGGCGGTTGGAATGCGCGGATAAACTTGCGCGGGGGCTTTCCCAAACCGCGTGTCAGGTGCAGGTGGTGTCCGACCCGCAGTTTTTCGAATCCGGCAATCCGGATTTATGGGATTCTGGACTGCTGCCCGCGCACGCGGATATGCAGATTGTTTATGGCGGAAAGCCACTTTTATCACGGCAGGTCTGCCTGTGGCGGGTTCGCGTAAAGGATCAGTCCGGGCGGATGTCCAACTGGAGTCAGCCCGCCCGCTGGACGATGGGTTTGTTGCAGCAATCCGACTGGCAGGCGCAATGGCTGACCGATTCGACACTGGCCAAAGTGGAAAATATGCCACGGGTGCCGATTCATTGTTACCGCAGCCAAATCGCCGATCGCGCGGACGCCGCCAAATGGATAGTGCTGGACCTCGGTCAGGCCAAGTCGATTGACGGCGTGCAGCTGGATCCTGCGCGCCCCGCCTTTTTGCAATCGGATTACGCCTCTTTCCTTTATCCGCTCCGCTTCCGCATTGAAGCGGCCACACACAAAAACTTTTCCGACGCCCGCACCGTGGTAGACCAGACCCGCGCGGATGTGCCCAGCCCGCGGCCGCCCGTCATTCCGGCACCTCGCTTCCATTTTCCCCCCGTTACCGCGCGATATGTGCGGCTTACGGTCACCCGTCTGCCCTATTGGGATTGTCGCTTCTGGGCTTTTGCGCTGGGTGGATTTCAGGTTTTCAGCGCGGGACGCAATATTGCCCAGGGCGCGGCTGTAACCTGTCTGGATTCAGTGGAAACCAAGGACATATCCAGCCGGTATCTGACAACCGGAACGTTCTCCGTCGGATATCAGCCCGCCGCGCCCGGCGACCCGTGGCGACCGTTGGACAATTTTGTTTCCCCGCTGCATTGGAATATCGCCACACCAACGGAACTGGTGGTAAAGGTGGATGGCGTGCCGTGGGGACAGACCACCTCACGGGTGGCGTGCATGCGGCGGACATTTTCGCTGCCCACATCCATACGCGCCGCTGTGCTCTATTCCACCGCCCGCGGATTTTATGAACTTGGCATTAATGGCAAATCTGTTTCCAATGGCCGACTGGCACCGGGTTTCACCGAATTTGATAAACGGGTCCTGTATGACGTTCACGATGTGACGCATCTTCTTGAACCCGGCGACAATGCCATTTCCGCGCTACTCGGTTACGGCTGGTACGCCGGACACATGAATCTTTTTGATATGTGCTACATATTCGGCTACGTTCCAAAACTTCTGGTACAACTGGAAATTGAACTGACCAACGGCCAGCGGGTTGTCATGACCACAGACAAGCATTGGAAATCCACGCTGAATGGGCATATCCGCTATGGCGATCCGCTGGCCGGCGAATGCCACGATTTGGGCATGAAGATTCCGGGCTGGCAATCCGCTACCTTTAATGACCACCAGTGGGCGGCCGCATATGCCATTCCACTGGATCAGGCGATCCTGGCCTGGCATCGCACGCCACCTGCCGTCCGCCAGCAGCCGCTGCGCCCGGTCGCGCGGAAGGAGACCTCGCCCGGGGTTTACCTGTTTGATTTTGGCCAGGAATTTTCCGGCCATTGCCGGCTTACCGCTTCCGGCGCGGCGGGCACGCATATCACGCTGCGTCATGCCGAATGCCTGACCCCGGATGGAGCGATCGACAAAGCCAATTTATGGGACGCGCTTCAACGTGACGATGTGTATCTTGCGGGAACGGGCCGGGAAGTGTTTGAACCGCATTTTACATGGCATGGATTCAGATATGTTGAAATTACTGGTTTGCCGGAGCGGCCCAAAGCCGACACACTGATTGGCCAGCCAGTGCGGAATAATCTGTCCACCGTGAGCGCATTTTCCTGTTCCAATCCATTGTTCAATAAATTAATGATGGCCGCGCGGTGGACACAGTGGAATATGCTGTTTGATGTTCCCGCCGGCTGTGCGGCACGCGCGGAACGCCTGGCGTGGCTGGGTGACATACGCGACTGCGTGAACACCGCCATGCTGAATATGGATGGGGCCGCATTTTTTACCAAATATCTGCAGGACACCCGGGATTCCCAACTTCCCGCGGGTCAATTCACGGACATCTGCCCGCATGCACAGTTGCGCGGCACGACGATCGCCGCCGGGTCGCCGGGCTGGGCGGATGGCGCGCTGTGTATGGGTTGGGATGTCTTCCGCGCCACCGGTGATATCACGATTCTGGAAAAGCATTATTCCGCCATGAAGCGTTGGGTGGATTTTGTCGCCCGGCATAACCCGAATCATTTGTGGTTGAACAATCGTGGTCAGGACTGGGGCGACTGGCTGAGCGCGGGCACCCCGGTAACACCCTACGATTTGGCCGCCACCGCCTATTTTGCCCATAGCACAGACCTGCTGGCTCGATCGGCGCGGGTATTGGGCGACAATGCCCAGGCCACGCGCTATGGTTCGCTGTTTGCCGCCATTCGCAAAGCCTTTGTGGCGAGGTATGTCCAACCGGATGGCTTTATTCCCGGAAATGCTCAGGGAAGCTACGCTCTGGCGCTTGAGTTTGATCTGCTGGATGGACCGCAGCGCACCGGCGCAATGAACCATCTGATTGCGGCGATCGCCAATAATCACGGGCACCTGACAACCGGATTTTTAAGTACCCGCGC
Organism: Planctomycetota bacterium; assembly: GCA_021852225.1. The sequence goes on along the minus strand of JAJZOA010000146.1, from coordinate 1,371 downwards.
CCTGGTGCAATGCCTGTCGCGCCTCGGTCGTCATGATGTGGCCAGCCGCATGGTCAATCAGATCACGCGGCCATCATGGGGATATATGGTGGATTCCATCGGTACAACATTTTGGGAATCTTTTAACGCCTACAAAAAGGGACAGGTGGTGACCCTTTCCTTAAACCATTGGCCATGGAGTTCCATTGGTGAATGGCTGTGGAATTATGTGGCCGGTTTAACACCGGATAAAGCCGTGCCGGGCTGGCGGAAATTTGTCGTTCATCCCCGCCCCACGCCGGAAGTTCGCTGGTGCCGCGGAACTTTTCAATCTCCATGTGGCCCTATTTCGATTCATTGGCAGGCGGCCTCTGGCCGGCTTGATTTGGATATACAGATACCGATTGGAACTACGGCCATCATCATTCTGCCGGCGCGGCGCGCCGCGGATATTCGATTAAGCGATTCCGCGGAATCGGATATTTTTCAGCGGCAATTCCATTTACTGCCAGCGCAGGATGGCCATATTCGTTTTGAAGTCCCGTCCGGGACATATTCCTTCCGGTGCAAGTTATAGCGGCCTGCGGCCGCAGCCGACCTCTGGTCAGTCGCAAAGTGTTTGCGGATGATCAGTCAGACCGCGCCGCGCGGGATGGAACTGCAATAGTTCTTGCGGGCAGCTTGCATTTCCGATCATAATACACTATATTCTGAATTAACAGAAATGTAAGGAATGAGGTACATGCCATGCACAATATTTCTCCAGTTGCACGGAAGTTCGTTCTGCATTGGGGGCAAATGGGATCGCGATGGGGCATAAACCGCACCGTGGCGCAAATTCACGCGCTTCTGTATATCAGTCCCAATGCGCTGAATGCCGAACAGATCGCCGAAACGCTGTCCATTGCCCGGTCCAATGTGAGTTCCAGCCTGAAAGAGCTTCAGGGCTGGGGAGTGGTGCGCGTGGTTCCCCAATTGGCGGATCGACGGGATTATTTCGAGTCGATTCAGGATGTCTGGGAAATGTTCCGCACGGTGCTGGATGAACGCAAGAAACGTGAAATTGACCCGACCGTCGCGTTGTTGCGCGATTGCATGGCCGAACTGCAGCGCGGCAACTCTTCTGAGGGCGTTACCAGCGAGCGCATTGGCCGCATGCTGGAGTTTTTTGAAACCATGAGCACCTGGTATGAAAACATCCGGCGATTGCCCACCAAATCGGTCATTAAATTTGTGGGTCTTGGGGGCAAGCTGCGGCGGTGGGTTGGCGGGGCGGCATAAGCCTTTTTTTTTGAAACGTATTTCTGTGTTTACAGAATTTACAGATTTCTTAGGATACCGGATATGCATAGGATATTTTATGACGACCAGTGCGGACTGTGCAGCCGATGG
>JAJZOA010000022.1 GCA_021852225.1 Planctomycetota bacterium | reverse complement strand
CGCGCCCGCGGTTTTGCCGTCATGCACCCGATGGGATGGGATGCGTTTGGCCTGCCCGCGGAACAATACGCGATCAAAACAGATACCCATCCGGGAGTCATTACGCGGAAAAATATCGACCGCTTCCGTGCCCAACTGCAGGCCATCGGATTTTCCTACGACTGGGATCGCGAAGTGAACACCACCGATCCGCTTTATTATCGCTGGACACAATGGATATTCCTTCAGTTATATAACACCTGGTTTGACTCGGCCACGGGCAGAGGCCGCCCGATCCGCGAACTTGTTGCGGAATTTGCCACTGGCCTACGCCCAATTCCAGTGGAATTTTCGACCCCGGAAAAATCGATCGCCTGGACCGATATGACCGCCAGTCAGCGCAGAAAACTGCTTTCCGGTTACCGCCTGGCCTACGAGGTCGAAGCGCCCGTGAACTGGTGTCCCGCCTTGGGGACGGTTCTGGCCAACGAGGAAGTAATTGACGGAAAAAGCGAAGTGGGCGGCTTTCCGGTTGAACGCCGACCTATGCGGCAGTGGATGCTGCGCATTACGGCCTACGCCCAGCGACTGCTGGACGGTTTGGAAAACCTGGAATGGTCGGAATCTCTTAAACAGATGCAGCGGAACTGGATCGGCCGGTCGGATGGGGCGCTGGTGTATTTTGGACTGGCCGGCCATAGCCAGGTCGTAACAGTGTTTACCACGCGGCCAGACACACTTTTCGGTGCCACCTATATGGTGCTGGCACCTGAACATCCGCTGGCGTCTGTCACCAGCGGGCGCACGCTGATTCCCGAAGATTGGCCTGCGGAAACGCCCGATTGCTGGAAATACAACACTGCCAAAACGCCGCGGCAGGCTGTACAGGCCTATCAGCAGTGGACCAGTTCCCGTTCCGAACGGCAGCGTCAGGAAGAGACTGACAAGACCGGCACATTTACCGGCATTTTCGCGATTAACCCTGTGAATGGCCGGAAGATTCCGGTTTTTATTTCCGACTACGTTCTGATGGGCTATGGCAGCGGCGCGATTATGGCCGTACCGGGACATGATCGCCGCGATTTTGATTTTGCCTGCAAATTCGATCTTCCGATTGAACAAGTTGTCGCCCAATCGCCGCGCGGCGCGGCTGACAAGCCCGTTGAGCTTCCGCTGGAACAGGACGGCTGGGCAACAAATTCACCCGGGATTAACGACCTGCCCACCGCAGAAGCCCGTGCGAAAATGATTGATCTGCTGGAAGCACGCGGCGTGGGCCAGCGACAGGTAAATTTTAAAATTCGCGACTGGCTATTTTCGCGCCAGCGCTATTGGGGCGAGCCATTTCCAATTGTGCATTTGACCGATGGCACCCATGTTCCGCTGGCGGAAAGCGAACTTCCGCTGGAATTGCCGCAATTAACCGATTTTAAACCCACCGGCACAATGGACCCGCCCCTTTCCAAGGCGTTGGCATGGCGGGATATTTCCGTGGTGATTGAACCAGCCGACCCGGCAGGCAGTCCCCACGGAGCCGAGCATGCCCGTGTGGCCCGGCCGGGCGAAACCGGCATACCAGGTCGCCGCGAAGTGAACACCATGCCGCAATGGGCCGGGTCATGCTGGTATTACTTGCGGTACTTGGATCCGCACAATGTCCGCCGCTTTTGTGATCCGGAACTGGAAAAATTCTGGATGCACGGCCGGGGAATTGATCTATATATCGGCGGCGTGGAACATGCCGTACTTCACCTGCTGTATTCGCGGTTCTGGCATAAGGTTCTCTTTGATCTTGGGCAGGTTTCCTCGGATGAGCCATTCCATCGGCTGGTCAACCAGGGGCTTATTCTGGGCGAGGCGGAATACACCGCTTTTGCCACGGAAGCCGGACGAATGGTGCCACTTGCGGAGGTGGACACCAACTGGGATTCGCGGCTCGGCCCCGATGGGAAAACGCAAATTATCTCCAAATCGCGACAAACCGGTGAATTGCTGACAGGCCGGCCCTGTCCGCCGGAGGAAATCGAAAAGCGAGGCGACAGTTTTGTGCTGAAAGCTGATTCGACCATTACGGTGGATGCCAGATCGTTCAAAATGAGCAAATCCCGTGGAAACGTGGTGAATCCGGATGATGTGATCCGTGATTATGGTGCCGATTCACTGCGCTTGTTTGAAATGTTCATGGGGCCACTGGAGCAGGTTAAGCCCTGGAGCACCACCGGCGTGGAAGGCGTTTACCGCTTTCTTCAGCGGGTGTGGCGGAATATCAATGGTGGTGATGAACCTTGCCGCGTTGTCATACCGGACGGAGTCGGCGGCTGGCAGCTTGGCCGTGGCCCGATGGCCCGTCCCCTTACCCCGGCTGAAGCCGCTGTCGCCACAGCCGACGCCGAATCGATTCTGCGTCCCATGCACCGGACCATTCGGAAAGTGACCGGAGATATTGAAAGACTGGCGTTTAACACCGCCATTAGCGGCATGATGGAATTCAACAATGCGCTGGCCAAACTGACCTGGATTCCAGATATTGCCGCCCGGACATTGCTGCGACTGCTTGAACCGTTTGCACCGCACATTGCCGAAGAACTGCATGAGCAGTTGACTGCATCTGCCCAATCCATCATGACAGTCGCCTGGCCGCAATGGGATGAGGAACTTTGTACGGATTCGGAGCTTGACCTGCCGGTGCAGATCAACGGCAAACTTTCCGGGCGCGTGAAAGTAGCCAATGGGTCTGATGCCGAAACCGTTGCCATCGCGGCCTTGCGGGATGAAATTATTCAGCAGAAACTCGCAGGCCGTGCGATAAAAAAGAAGGTCTATATAAAAGATCGCATGTTGAATCTTGTGGTCTAAAAGGTATCGTCCGGACCGATGCGAGCGTGGTGGTGCACGATGGAACAGTGGTACAAACGCATCATAAGCGGCGAAGCCGCGGGACTGGTTCCCGCACTGGTCCGTTACGTGCTGGCCGCGGTTGCTCTGTTTTATGGACTGTCGGTGCGCCTGCGAAACATGGCGTATGATGCGGGCTGGAAAAAGGTTATAAAACTTCCCGTCCCGGTGATTTCCGTGGGGAATCTGACCACCGGCGGCACGGGAAAAACGCCCACGGTTATCATGATTGTCCAGGATCTGATCAAGCTGGGCCGCAGGCCCGCCGTGCTGACACGCGGCTACAAAGCACCTCAAAATGGAGTTTCCGACGAAGTTCTGGTGATTCAGGAGGAATGCCCCGGCGTACCTGTGTTGATAAACCGGGACCGCGTGGCTGGAGGGCGACAGGCAATCGAAAAATTTGGAGCCGATGTTCTGATTCTGGACGATGGATATCAGCATCGGCGGCTGGCCCGCGACCTGAATCTGCTGCTGGTGGATGCCACAAGTCCGATGGGCATTCCCGGATTGCTTCCCGCCGGGTCATGGCGCGAACCGCCAACCGGGATGCGCCGCGCGGATGCAATTATGCTTACGCGATGTGAGCAGGTGACACCGGAACTGGCGGATATGGCGGCAGGACTGCTGGCGGAATGGCGCAGTCCGCGAGTCATTTTTCAGCAGCATACGCATGTCGTAGGCCTGTTTGACGCCCAAGGACAACGGGTCAGTCTGATTCCGGACCGGGTGCTGGCCTTTGCCGGAATTGCCAATCCGGAAGGCTTTGTGCGCACCCTTGAATCAATGCGTATGAACGTCGTAAGGGGGTGTTGGTATGGGGATCATCATCAATATGATGCGAGTCGCGATACCGCGCGACTTAATGACATCGCACAATCCTGCAATGTGTCGGCACTGGTCACCACATTGAAAGATTGGGTGAAACTTCGCGGAACTGAATCCAAACTGCCGATTTATCACGTTCGCATCGCATGCCATGTCGCCGGTCCGGAGGCTGAAACATGGAAAGAAAAATTAGTTGACACAACGAAGTGACTTTTTTGATAAAAGCGATTATTATATTCTGCCATACAATTGGAACCGGTTCCGGTTGATTAAATAAAAACTTGAGTTTTCACATGCATCATCCGCCACATGAACTGCGAACAATGCTGGAGGGTTTCAACCAGCCGCGCATCCTGGTTGTGGGCGATCTTATTCTAGATCAATACATTTATGGTGACGCCGAACGCTTGTCACCTGAAGCGCCGGTTCCTGTGGTGCGAGAGCGGTACAGGGAACAGCGGGTAGGCGGAGCGGGAAATGTCGCGCTGTTCCTCGCCGCACTTGGAGCCAGGCCGACGGTGGTCGGAATTCGCGGAAATGATGACAACGGCACTCGCCTAGGCGAATTGCTGGTCAAAGCGGGTGTTTCCATTACTGGGCTTGTAACGGCACCGAACCGGCCCACCAGCAGCAAGACCCGCGTGGTGGGTCTGGCACAACATCGGCATCAGCAGCAGATGCTGCGTCTGGACCATGAGATAACCGAACCGATCGGCGAAAATGTGCAGTCGCGCCTGCTGGAAATAATCGACGCAGAGCTTTCCCAACATGCTATTGTGTGCGTGGAAGATTATAATAAAGGGTTGTTTGCCGGTGATTTGTGCGGATTGATTATTGATATGGCGCGCCAACGAGGACTCGAAGTCCTGGTGGACCCGGCCGCCATAAGTGATTACCGGCGATACCGGCAGGCCACGGCCATTACACCCAATCGAGCCGAAGCGCAACTGGCCGCCGGCCGGCCCATGCGCAACTCGGCCGACGCGCCGGCCGTGGCCACACGGCTGATCGCGCAACTGAGTCTGGACGCGTGTATTTTAACTCTGGATCGCGACGGCATGTATCTGCAGCAGGGAACAGAACCTGGACAATTACACGTCACAAGGCCCCGCACCGTGTACGATGTCACCGGGGCCGGCGACATGGTTTTGGCAATGCTCGCGCTGGCGCGGGCCCACAAAGTTTCATGGAGTGCGGCGGTCGATTTGGGAAATATTGCCGGCGGCCTGGAAGTGGAACGCTTTGGATGCGTTCCTCTGGCCCGACGGGAGGTGATTGGGGAACTCCACCGTCTGGAAGGCGGCGGTGATTCAAAAATCAGATCTGTGGCGGAACTGAATTCAGAGCTAAAATCCCGCAAAAAGGCCGGCGAACGAATTTGCTTTACCAATGGCGTATTTGATATTCTGCATGCGGGGCATGTGCAATACTTGAAATTCGCCCGCGCTCAGGCGGACATTCTGGTGGTTGGCGTAAATTCTGATGCTTCAGTCCGCAGGCTAAAAGGGCATTCGCGACCGGTGAACCCATTGCAGGACCGGCTATCGGTATTGTCCGCACTCGAATCGGTCAGTTATGTGGTCGCGTTTGACACCGACACGCCGCTGGAATTGATTCAATCGATTTCCCCGGATGTGCTGGTTAAAGGGAGCGACTATGCCGATAAGATTGTAGTGGGCCGCGAATGGGTGGAATCAGCCGGCGGCCGTGTCGCGCTTGCGCCGTTTCTTCCGGGGCGATCCACTACACAGGTCATTGAAAAGGTTGCGGAGAAGTGATGAAACTGTCAGACTGTCGAAACAGGCTGAGAACCGACTGAAAGCCGGGGCTTGATCGGACGCTTTCCAGGAACGGATGGATGGCCACAATGGCAGAACGGGCAATTTTTCTGGATCGGGACAATACCATCATTGCCAATGATGGTTACTTGGGGGACCCGTCGAAAGTAAAGTTGCTGCCCGGCGCGGCGGCGGCAATAGCCTCTTTGCGCCGCCTGGACTACCGGATAATCGTGGTCAGCAATCAGAGCGGTGTCGCCCGCGGAATGTTTGATGAAGCGGCGGTGGAAGCCGTCAACGCGGAAATGGTCCGTCAACTTCGGGAGCAGGCCGGTGCCCATATTGATGCCAGCTATTACTGCCCATTTCATCCGGATGCCACGGTTCCCGAATACCGCATTGACCATGATTGGCGAAAGCCCAAACCGGGCATGCTGAAAGCCGCTGCAGAAACGTTCGGGCTGGACCTTTCCCGCTGCTGGATGATCGGCGATATGCCGCGGGATATCGCGGCGGGGGCCGCGGTCGGCTGCCGCACCATTCTGCTAAGTGATCCGGAATCACCGCCGCAGCCGCAGGAAAGCGCGCCCGCGGTTACGCCGGGGTTTGTTGTGCGCACACTGGCGGATGCGGCCCGGATTGTGCTGCGAGAGGGGAACATAATCTCCAAAGAAACACCTGCGATAAGTTCGCATGGCGCACCGGCCGCTCCAGCAGCTCAGGGCACTGTTCCGGCGGAAAATACCGAGCCTGGCGCGCTGGCCGACGCAGTGGCGGCGCGCATATTCGCGGCTACTCCCCGGCCGGAAACGATCAAGCCGCTACTTGAGGAAATGCTTCAGCAGCTTCGCCATCTGAACCGACACAATAATATGACAGATTTTTCGTTATCCTTATTGCTGGCTACTGTCTGCCAGATGGTAGTACTGGCGTTTCTGGCACTGGGTGCCTGGGACGCTTTTCGGGCGGCGGGAATGGCCGCGGCCAACATGGGCAATTCGTGGTGGTTTTATCGTGTCGGAGAGCAGCTTAAATCACTCGAATGGTTTCTCGCCGCAATTGTTGTGCAGGGAATTGTAATCGCCTTTCACCTGCATAAGCGAAACACCTAGGCGATGATGGCAATCATTTTCTCAGGAGTAGCTGCGTATGCGTCCTGTTATTGGTATATCCATGGATCATGGCCCTGTGCAAGCTGACCCCCTTCATTACGATCTTTCCAACCTTTATCCGGCGGCAATTGAAAAAGCTGGTGGCCTGCCGGTGCTTTTACCCTACACCGCTGATGCGGCACTGCGCACGGAAATACTCGCGCACCTGCACGGTCTGCTGATTCCCGGTGGAGACGATATTGACCCTTCGGTTTATGGGCAACCGCTGCATGCCACCACCATAAAAATGGACGCCCACCGCCAGGCGTTTGACCTGGCCATGCTTTCCATGGCCGAACAGCGCGGCATGCCGGTGCTGGGTATTTGTCTTGGCTGCCAGTTGATGAATGTTCAGCGAGGCGGCACGCTGCATCAGAGCATTGCCGAATTGACCACGACGACGGCGGTCGCGCATAAGGGAAGCAGCGACGAATCCGAACGCCGGGACGCATGGCATCGTGTGAAAATCGCCGGCGGATCCGGGCTGGGCAAAATCTACCGAACCGATGCTTTGGATGTAAACTCGCGCCACCGACAGGCGATTGGCCGCATCGGATACGGCCTTCTGGCCTCGGCAACGTCGCCCGACGATCTGGTGGAAGCGGTGGAAGATATTACGCTGGACTTCTGGATCGGCGTACAATGGCACGCGGAAGGTCTTTCAGACGAACCGCATGGACGCCTTTTCAAAGCCTTTGTAACGGCTGCGGAGGAGTTTTCACGCAACGCCGGAATTGGTACGGACTCCAGTATATAATCATTTCCCGTATTCCGGAGAATCGATTCAATGCCATTTGATTTTAAATCCGCCTTTAACATGGCTCAGCCTTACAAGAAATTCCTGCAAACGCACGGCAACCTGGAAAAACAGCACCGCTGGCAGAATGTGTACGACGCGGTTTCACTGACTTCCGAGCAAACCGCCCTGCTGGCCGGATTTCGCCGGAAAATGCACGTCCTTTGCATGGCCGGCGTCTGGTGTGGTGACTGCGTAAACGCCTGCCCCATTTTTCAACGCTTTGCAGAGGCTTCCAACGCCATTGATCTGCGGTTTGTGAATCGGGAACAGACCTTTAATCCCAATGCCGGCGACCAGGCCACTGCGCTGGCCATTGAACTTTCCATTTGTGGAGCGCCGCGCGTGCCAGTGCTGGTCTTCTTTTCCGAGGACTGGTTTGAATGCGAACGTTTCGGGGAACGGACGCTGGCAACCTACCGGGCCAAAGCAGCGGCCCTGCAGGGGGCATCATGCGCTACGGGCCTCGTCGCCCCACCGCCGGACATTTTGGCCGCCAATACAGCTGAATGGCTGACTCATTTTGAGCGTGTGCAACTGATGCTTCTGGTAAGCCCGCGACTGATGAAACTGCACGGTGAAATTTAACAATTTCCGCCGGGCTAATTTTACTTCGACCGGCCCGGATCAAATGGAAAAGCGGCCCACACCTGTCGGCTTATCGAAAACTGAATCAAAAAGTTACAAGATTCACATATAGCCGCGTCTTATAAAATTGATTGTTGGTGATGCCAATTCGATTTAGCAAAATTATTTCGGTCGTTTTTGAGCGTTTTCACCCGCCATCGCGCTTGTGATTATGTAGCATTATTGCCGATAATCATTATGGAGCATCGCACTGGTTGTTTACTCCATCCGGCGGCTACATTGGCGGCCTGCCCGGATGGTGGTGTGATACTTCAGTTGGCGGGCCAGTGTTGTAAATCAAAACGAACCGGATTGCCAGCGTCGGCCGTGCCGACTGCTTCCGCAAACGGTTTAAAAGCCTGGGAAGGAACGCGGGAGAGAATTCTCTCCTATCTGTTCAGTTTCCCGCCCGCCGACCGTATCTCAATTTGTCACAAGGTTCCGTACGCAAGCCCCGCCACGCGGTGGATGCAGCCTGCCAGGCAGGCTCCCGCGATCGGGTGGGAGGCGAGTCTAATTGTTATGGCCAGGAGAAATTATGAAACCTGTGGTGAAGCCAACTGACCAAGCCAACAGCGAATCCGTTCGACACTCGGTTGCCATTGCGCCGACCGATCTTCATCCAGGCGTTGACCAACCGCGGCCAACGCCGCGCGTCGCACCTCGTCTTGCGGCGACCGCAACCGGCTTGCTGCAAAAAGGCCCGGGAACGAGTCTGCTCCATTCGATGGAAAAAATCAATTCCACTTCGGGTGCCTGCCTGGCAGTGGCCGCCATTGCCGCCCTGGGCGCAGCTTATAAATGGGCCAGAAAGCGAGCCAATTACCAACCGGAGAATCTGACTCCCGCAGCCATTCTGCATGGGAGCCACGCCGACGACAGCGGATCGGCAGACCTTCCGGAAACCATCGGTCAAGCCTTGGCCACGGCGGGAATCGGAGTGATTATCGCCGACGCGTGTGATGAAAATTTATCTGTGGTATATGTGAACGATGCGTTTGCACGCGTGAGCGGCCTTACCGCAGAGCAAATTCGCGGCCACGGCTGCCGAATACTGTTTGGAGATTATGTTCCCCTCTCG
>JAJZOA010000011.1 GCA_021852225.1 Planctomycetota bacterium | reverse complement strand
GTTTTTCCGTTCGGAAAATTCCTCGTAAATGCTGCCGCGTTCGTCCTCGCGAATTTTTTGTATCAGCACCTGTTTGGCGGTTTGTGCCGCAATGCGTCCGAATTCCTTGTAGTCAATCAGCGTGCCGTTTTTGCGAACTTCAATTTCGCCGGTCATGCGGTCTATGGCGCAAACCACATCATCCGCTTCGCCATAAAATTTGCGGGCGGCGGAAAGCAGTGATGTTTCAATATCGACAAAGATGGAATCCTTTTCGATGTTCTTATCGCGGGCGATGGAGTCCACTATGCGGAGCAAATCCTGGTTCATGTTCGTTTCGTGCCTCTAATTATTGTTCACCGGCGCATCGCCGGGAATCCAATGTTGCCGGGCCGTGCCCGATTTACTGGCCGCCCATTTTCTCTCGGCGGTCCGGGTTGTTGAAGCCGACCGCCATCCGGGCCGGTCAGCCTACTCAAGCGTCAACCGTATCCGACAGCCATTGGCTCTCGGCCGGGTCCCCGTGGAACGCCCAACGGGGAAAAACAGTGCCACACCGGAAGCGGTGTGACTCATAACAAGGGGAATACAAGACCCTCGTGATGACACACCGCGCGGTGCGCCTGCGGGACAAAGAAGTGTCCCGCCCGTCTGGAGGACGGCATAGGAGGCGTGAGTCTGTAAGACTTATGCCTCCGCATTGCTCTGCTCATTTTTTCGCAAAAGCTGCACGCCAAGCTCCCTAAGGGACGCCATAAGGATGGGCCAACACCCATCTAAATCGAACCGGTATTATACCCGGCGGCGACTGAACCACAAATCCATTTCATTTGTTTTTGCGAAAATTATTCTGGTTCCCCTTTGCCACGGGCCGTCAGCCCCCCCGCCGACACCTGTCCAGCTTCCCGACGCGAGGCACCACACGGGGGCAGGCAATGAGCCTACTCCGGTTTGCGGGCTTTGGGTTTCCGGTAATATTTGCCCTTCCGGAGGTCGTCCGCTTTCATTGCAGCGATTTCCGCAACCAGTTCCGGGTCATCAGGCACGGGAGGCAACTTGCCGGGCTGTTCCGGTGATTCCGGCGGATGCGCGGTGAAGTGACGTTCGGTCGCAACGCCCTCCGCTTTGGGGACTGGGGGAAGAATCAACGGCGGCCGGTCTGTAAACGGTTCACTGCGCGGCGCCTTTTGTACGATTTGCCAGATGCCCTCCAGAAGCGGGCGAAGCCCTGTCCCTGTGGCCGCACTGATTGCCATAATGTGCCGGCCCGGCAATGCGGTGCGCAGATCCGCAAGCGCTTCGGGCGCGCCGGTCAAATCCATCTTATTGGCCACCAGAATTTCCGGCTTGGTCGCCAGCCGCGGACTGTATCGGAAAAGTTCCTCGCGAATCGCCCGATAGGCGTCAATCGGTTTCTGACCATCCATTGGCAGTATATCCACCAGATGAATCAGCACCCGTGTTCGTTCAATGTGCCTTAAAAATTCCAGGCCCAGCCCCGCGCCATCATGCGCGCCTTCTATCAGGCCGGGAATATCCGCAAGCACCAGACGGCGATCAGCATCCAACTCGGCTATGCCCAACTGCGGCTTAAGTGTGGTGAACGGATAATCGGCAATTTTTGGCCGGACTGCCGAAAGCCGCGAAAGCAGCGTCGATTTCCCCGCATTGGGCAGGCCGATAAAGCCGACATCCGCAATCAGCCGCAGCTGCAATTTTACCCGCCGTGCCTGACCCGGCTGGCCCGGTTCGGCAAAATCGGGGGCCTGACGCACCGAATTCATAAAATGCACGTTGCCGCGACCACCTTTGCCGCCGGCGGCTATCAGCACCTTGCGCCCCGCGGGTGTAAGGTCCGCGACCAGCAGGCCGCTGTCGCAATCGTAAACAAGTGTTCCGGGCGGAACGCGGATAATCAGATCGTTTCCGCGACGGCCATCCTTTTTCTTGCCCAGGCCTGCTTCGCCGTGCCCAGCATGCCAGTGGTGCTTTCCCACCATATCCAGCAGGGTATCCACCCCCTCAACCGCTTCGAGAAAAACGCTTCCGCCGTTGCCGCCATCTCCGCCATCCGGGCCGCCGTGGGGCTCAAATTTTTCGCGCCTCATGCCGGCGCAACCGTTGCCACCGTTGCCGCCAAGAAGTTGAATTTCCGCTTCATCAATAAACATAACAGTTCCCGAGTGTTTCCGCGTATAAAAACGCGCCGCTTGTTATTCAGGGGTGCGTCAACGATTCCGGCATACCCGCTGGACAATTATAGCGTATGAGTGGATATATAGCGCGCCACGGCGCTATTCAACCCTTAACCGAGTTCCTGATAATATCGCCGCATTAATTCCGCTCGCGAAAGCATGCCCAGCAGCGCCGGCGGCTTACCTGAAGAGGTTAATTCATCCAGCACGGCAAGATGTGACACTTCAAATTTGGAAAACATCGCCAGGGCCGCCTCCAGCGTATCATGAAAATTTAGCGGCGTGACATCCGACCGCAGAACCTCACCCACCAGCAGAAGGGGTGCGGCCTCCGGTTCCAGCAAAACTGTTTTCAAATCGTTAATCGTCAGCAATCCCAAATACGCCCCGCGGGCATCAAGCACAACGAAATCATCTATTTTATCCGCATGGCTCCGATGCAGAACGGCCGAAAGCGTTTCTTCCGGACGGGCGATGGCCGCGGGCGCAAGCTGCAATTGATCCACACCGACACGCTGCAACGCGCTCATGCCAACCGCTGAACCAAGCGTCACCCCCAGCTTTTTTAATGGAAGCGTATAAAGGCTTTCCCCCACCAGCACCTGCTGAATAATGGTCGCGGCCACCGCCGCCAGCATGATTGGCAGCATCACAGCGTAATTGCGAGTCAATTCAAACAGGAGCATTATCGCGGTAAGCGGGGCTTGAATTGTCGCCGCCAGCATCGCTCCCATTCCGACCAGCGCGTAGGTACTCGGATTAGCCGATGGCAGATAGCCGTGAAGCACCACTCCCACCGCCCCGCCACCTGCGGCTCCTATAAACAGTGCTGGCGCAAACACGCCGCCCGAACCGCCCGGGCCAAGCGTGAAGGAAGTCGCCAGGATTTTCAGAACACAAATGGCCAGGAGAAAAGACAGTGTCAATTCGGCTGCGTGGCCGGAAAAAGTATGCGCCGGCGTGTACCATGTCGGGTCAATCATACGCAGAATGGTCGGATAGCCGCCGCCGAAAATCGGTATGTAGCCCTCCCCGAACCGGATTTTGAGAAACGCATTGTGACGAAACAAAACCAGCAGCGCGATGCCGCAAATGCCCGACAGACCCGCGCCAATAGCTGGTATCCAGAACCGATTGATGCGCTTGGACCATTTTTCGGCCACCGCTTCCACGAGCATATAAAAGCGCGTAAACGCGACCGCCAGCAATCCGCACAGCATTCCCAGCAGCAAATACCACGGCAATTCACGGAAAGTAAAAACAAATTGCGGTCCTGCGGAGGGCATTTGAAACAGTCCATGCAGGTTGCCGCCGCCGGACAGTGCGACATACATCGTAGTCGAAATAACAGAGCTTATCACAATCGGAATAAGCGTCCGCGCGGAAAAATCCCGCAACAGAACCTCCAGCGCGAAAATCAGGCCCGCGATGGGCGCTCCGAAAACCGCACTGATTCCTCCAGCGGCCCCGCAACCGATAAGAACCGGCAAATTGCGCCGACTCAATCCGACTGAATTACCCACAATGGAACCCACCGAGGCCCCAATGACGGCAATCGGTGCTTCAGGCCCCGCCGACCCGCCGCTGCCAATTGTGATACTGCTGCCGACAAGTGTGGTCAAACCCAGGCTGGTTCTGAGTTTACCTGAACCGCGGCTAAGCGCATGAAGAAGCCCGGCCAAACCATGAAGTTTTTCCTGCTGCCGGCCCCAAAGTCGCCGCCATAACATGAGCGCAATGCCACCAAATGCTGGAATCAGCGGCAGCAGCGCGTAACAGGCCACGCGCGTGGTTGCGTGTGTGGCCATCACAAGGGGCGTATAATACCAATGATGTATAAGCAGAACGGTCTGTTCAAAAAGCCATGTGGCACAACCTGTCGCCAAACCCACCGCACCAGCCAACACCACCAGAATGGATTGTTCCCGAATCCCCCAGCGGGCCAACCTTTGCAGCGCGCGCAAACGCCAAGTTACAATCAGGTGAGCTAAAGGTTTCAGGCTGACTTTTTTGCCAATCAAAGCTACCGCCTTACCTAGCCGTTTCCACAGGTTGCATCCTAAGGAAAATCCTTGAAAATTGCATCTCTGGAGGGGGATGTGGACTATTGCCTTAAAGGTGTCTGTTTGGCACCTGCCTTTCAATTGGCATTCAGCGCCGTTTGAAAATGCGACCCGCCAGGTCGACGGCACGGCGCCATAACTCGCCGGATTCAGCCGGACAAACCAAGGGGGCCAAGCCGAAATAAATAATTGCGGCCACCGCACAGCCCGCCAGAACGTTGGCTGCATTGTGTTTGGCCAATTCGGGGCATAGGGAGTCAAGTGCATAAATCGGCAGCACAGCCAATGCGCCCAATGGCAACGCGGGAACGAATACCGATACAACTTCCCGCCAGCCCGCCGCACTGTCACGGATGGAAAGATAAAGCACAATCGGAATGCCGATCACGGATTGAAGGACAACTCCCACAGCCACCAGAATGACGCCTTGCAGCCACGCGCCGGCAATCGTAAGCGGAATCGCCATCGCCAGCATTCCCAGAGCCATATACAGTGCAAACGAATAACGGTGCCGCGCCTGAAGATAACTCACCAGCGGATTGCCAATCAACGCGAACGGGGTGCCTACCGAAAGTATTGCCAGCACCTGTGCGGATACCGCCCATTTGGGACCGAATATCATGACCACCGCGGGCTTGGCCAGAACCGCCACCACCGCGCAAGCCGGCGTCGTGAAAAAGACCACCAGGCGCAACACGCGCAAAAAGGCGGCCGCCTGCCGGGGCAGGTCATCCTTAAGCCCGGTCAGCACAGGCAACAGGACCTGCATCAGGTTGAAACTTAAAAGCTGCAGGGTCTGCGTGGATAAATTCCAGCCAAAATAAAATATGCCCGCGGCGGCCACTGTTCGGATCCGCCCCAGCGCGATGCTCGGAAGAGCGGCAATCAGGGAAAAAATGAACACACCCGCGGCCAGCGGAAAAGCGTCCTTGGCAATAGCGCCCCAGCGCATCAACCCCAGCCGCCACCGGATATGGGAAGGTGCCCATCGCCAGTACTGAATCAGCCGGATGGCGCTTAGCAGCGGAAGCGGTATAAGCAGACTGTATGCGCCAAACCCAAGAAAGGCCAAGGCGACCGTGGTGACCAGAACCCCCAGATTATATTGCAACCCGGCGAGGGCAATTTTCCGGAAATCCAATTGATAATACAGCCGCGCCATTGGAACCGATGTAAGCGCATTGATCAGAATGCCGGATGCGACCAGCCAGATCAGTCCTGTTAACTGCGGCTGATGGAAATATATCGCGCAGAATGGTGCGGCAACCGCCAGTGCCACAGTGGCCAGAATACCGGCGGTAAGGTCGAACCAGAAAACCGCCGAAACCCAGCGGTCAATTTTTTCCTGTTTGCCGATTAACACCTGCAGCAAGCCATTATCGCGCAGCAATTTGGGCAGCGCGGCAATGGAATAAGCCAGCGCCACCAGACCGAAATCGCGGGGCGCCAGCAGGCGGGCCAAAATCAATTGGCCGATAAATCCGGAGGCTTTGGCCACCAGATTTGGAATAAACAGCCAAAGAAAGCCGCTTGACGCCCGTTCCGTCAGCGATGTCGAAGAATTTTCGTTTGGCTTTTCAGCGGGCAAGTCAACCTTCCAGTTTCAATTTGAAAGCCGCGGCCAGGCGTCGCATATCGAGCCGCGCCATTGTTGACTTAAGATTACTTGCCGGTCGGAGTTACGTCCATCCAACCCGCGCAAAAACGCGCGACGTTCACAGCCGCCAAAGGCACGGAAATTCAATCGCGCAGCGGACATTGACCTGGCAATGCGGCCCGACCGCGCGTTGACCGCCCTTCCAGTATTGCAATATCAGATGCCAACGGCTAAATTGCGGTCGCACTCGGCGTGCCACCAGCCCGTATTGGACGAATCAGACGTGTGAGGTCATTCCATGCCATCCGAGTCGACTGCACAAATCAGTGGATACAGATATTCCGACACAAACTGTACCTGCGCGCACAGCTATATTATGCCAAAACTGCTTCAACTTTTGAATATTGAAGCCCAACACAATGGAGGACACAAGCAGGTTTTCGATCTTGGTTGCGGCAATGGTTCGGTTGCGGCCCGCCTGACGGATGAAGGTTTCCAAGTAACCGGTGTGGATCCTTCGGAACAGGGCATTCTTTGCGCCAATCGTGATTTTCCGAAGATCAATTTGAAAGTCGGATCTGCCTACGATGACCTTGCGGGAATATATGGACAATTTGATATTGTTACAAGTTTAGAAGTAGTGGAACATGTCTACGCGCCAAGAGACTACGCCCGCAGCGCTTTTAACCTTTTGAAGCCGGGTGGCCTGGCGATTATATCCACACCCTACAACGGTTACCTGAAAAATCTGGTGATTGCGGTTCTCGGCGGCTTTGACCGCCACGCGACCGCGCTCTGGGACCATGGACATATAAAATTCTGGTCTGTTCACACGCTTTCCCGGCTGCTGACCGAGGCCGGCTTTGGACCGATTGATTTTGAATTTGTCGGACGCATCCGTCCTCTGGCCAAATCCATGATCGCTCTTGCCCGCAGGCCCGTCTAACCGTTATTCCGCAATGCGCGCCCCGGATTCAATCGGCGTCCGCCGTCATGGTTGTACGCATCCCTGACGCTGCGCCATGCTGACCACCCGTGACGCTCAGCGAAGAGGAATGGACGCCATCAATGGACCTATCCTCCGCGGTACCGTCCGCGACAGTCGCCGCCCGCACGACGCCACCATCAGGTGGCGGTAAGGTCGTACGGCGTATCCGACAGCACCACTTTGGGATGTTCCCGTGAAAAATAGCGAGGGGCAAAAGAATCGGCAAACAGAAGAGCCCGATGCCCGCGGTCATTCAATGCCATAAAGGTTTGTGAATTCGCGATCGCGCTCTGCACCACTTCAGTGGGCACCTCGGGCGCGATCCAACGGAGGATCTGCCAGCGGGCGCGCTCGAAGCGGCTTTCGGCACCATATTCACTTTTAAGCCGGTATTGCGCCACTTCAAATTGCAGCGGCCCGACGGCCGAAAGCAGCGGCGTGCTGGTAGGAGCGTCGGGCACGGTAAGCGTACCCATGACGCCTTCCTGCAACAGTTGAGACAGACCCTCGCGAAATCGTTTGAACTGGCTGGAACTTTGCGAATGCAGAAAGCCGAAGCATTCCGGTGTAAACCGCGGCACTTCCTTGTAATGAATGGCCGGGTCCTGGGTCAGCGTGTCGCCAATACCAAATTCATCATGCCCCACCAGCCCGATGACATCGCCCGGCCAGGCTTCATCCACCGTTTCTCGGTCACGGCCGAAAAGTTTATGGGAACTGGCCAGCCGCACCTTTTTTCCGGATTGCACATGTGTGACCACCATATCGCGTGAAAATTTGCCCGCACATACTCTCAAAAAAGCGATGCGGTCGCGATGCCGGGGATCCATGTTGGCCTGAATTTTAAAAATAAAGCCGGAGAATGACTGGCTGTCCAATGGCACAATATCTCCGCCGGAATGGCGAGGCTGCGGTGGATTGGCCTGCTGCAAAAATGTATCCAGCAGCAATTGAACGCCAAAATTATTCATGGCGCTGCCGAAAAACACCGGTATAAGCTCACCGCGACGAACCTGTTCCAGATTAAATGTATGTCCCGCGCCATCCAGCATGTCCAGTTCTTCGGTCACCCGCTGATGGACGTTTGGCGGCAAGCTTTCGGCGACGGCGGCATCGGACAGTGTGGCCACCGCCACCGGTGCCCGATATGCCCCACCCGGCGTGCGTTCAAACAGATGCACCTGCCGAGTCTGGCGGTCAAACACGCCGCGAAAATCGCGTCCGTTGCCCAACGGCCAGTTGATGGCCGTGGCTGGAAGTCCCAGCACGCGCTCCAGTTCGTCCAGCAGCGCCAGCGGTTCAAGGGCGGGCCGATCCAGCTTGTTCATGAACGTAAAGATGGGGATATGTCGTCGCCTACATATTTCAAACAACTTTTGTGTTTGCGATTCAATACCCTTGCCCGCGTCAATGACCATGACCACCGCATCCACCGCGGTCAACACGCGGTAGGTGTCTTCGGAAAAGTCTTTATGCCCCGGCGTATCCAGCAGATTCACCTGGTAGCCGTTGTATTCAAATTGCAGCACCGTGGAACTGACGGAAATACCACGCTGACGTTCAAGTTCCATCCAGTCTGAAGCCGAGGCCCGCTGATTTTTTCGCGCTGTCACCGAGCCTGCCAGATGCAAAGCCCCGCCATACAGCAGAAATTTTTCGGTCAGCGTGGTTTTGCCCGCGTCCGGGTGGGAAATAATGGCGAACGTGCGGCGACGGTTTATTTGATCAAGGCTCATAAGGCGGATTCCAACAAGTAAAATCGGGAGTTAAATACGGAAGGGTTTTGCCCGTTCAGGGTGGAAACCCGATGGATCCGGACAGTGGATTCACCGGTACGGGCTGGTCGGCGGCGCAAACAAGCGGATACATTTTTGGGAAAGGGGATATGAAGTGAAGAAACGCAGGCATCAGGCGGCGCCCTCCGCATCTTTGGCCGCCTGTTCAAGAGCCTTGATTTTGCGGCGCAGGCCCATTCGCGCCAGCGTGGACATGCGGTCCAGAATTAAAATGCCGTCCAGATGGTCATTTTCGTGCTGCACGATGCGGGCCGGAAAACCTTCGAGTGTCTCGGCGATGGGTCTGCCATGTTGATCCAGGCCGGTCAGTTTCAATTGCACGGCACGCGTTATTTGCGCGCGAATTTCCGGCAGCGATAAACATCCTTCCTCTTTTTCCTCTTCACCCCGCTGCTCGGTAATCACGGGATTGATGATGACGCGCGCATCTTCCGGCTTGCCCGTGGGGGACATGATAAACAGACGAAGCGGCAAACCCACCTGCGGTGCCGCAAGGCCCACACCCTCATGTTCGGTCATCAGTGCGATCATGCGATCTATGACCTGCTGAACCCAGG
>JAJZOA010000179.1 GCA_021852225.1 Planctomycetota bacterium | reverse complement strand
CCAATTGCGGAAACGGAAGCAACCAGCCAGCGGAAACGCATGCATAAGGTGGCTGGCAGGCAAAC
This sequence comes from Planctomycetota bacterium, assembly GCA_021852225.1. Next base: position 9,233 of record JAJZOA010000179.1, on the reverse strand, counting down.
AATCGCCGCATCATGGTATCGGTAATTCGGTCGTAGAGCGCCCCGCCAATGCCATGAATAAACAGATTTGCCAGAAAGCCGCGCACGAACATGGTGAGCGTCAGTGCCCTGGGGCGGATGTGCATGCCTTTGGATGTCAGCAGGGCCTTGAATCGCATGCCCTGTCCGGCGAGGTTTCCATGCTGGAGTTCCTTGAGGCCGATCGCGCCGCCGTCAATTAAAATGGACTGGGAATCAGGATCGAATATCAGGCGGCCGCGCGGTTCACCGCTTTTAAAAATCCAGAATGGCAGTTCGACCTGATGTGGTCCGATCTGCAACGACGGCATGGGCTGTGCGGCATTGGTGATTGCGTTAGCGGTGCGGTATTCCTGAAGCGCCGTGTTATAAATGTCGGCCCATTGGCGGGCATTGGCCAGCCAAGCCAGCACAAATTCCAGCCACGCTTCGCCCTGACAGATCAGGCTGCACGGCACATGCCAAACTTCCAGCCCCAGCGACTTTTCAAGCCCACTACGCGCGGCACTAAGCCAGGGGACGAATTCCGCTGTCGCATCCTGCTCGAGCCTCTTAAGAAAATCCTGGAGCAATTCAGATTGCCCATTGGGCCCCAGATTCGCGCCGCGCCGAATTTTATTGAGCCAGTCGGTTTTTTGTTGTCCGTGCGGCGCATGAATGAACTGTGCAGGCAGATTACCGCCGCGGTCCCAGTAAACCGGATGCTTTTCCCATTCTTCATTTTTGTCCGTTTTGGGCACTGGAACGGAAAAACCGGGTTCATCCAGCAGGTCGTGATCCACAATCAGATCAATGGCGACCGCGTTAAATTGCCGGGCAAGCGCATCGGCCGCCAGAACTTTAGCCCATACGCCCGCATGATAAAATTCAGACTGATGTCCGGTCATCACCCACGGACGGGCGATTATATCCGGCGCGGGCGGCCAAATCCTGATTTGCCCGGCGTGCTGACGCAACGCAGCGTAAAGGTCGCGGCGGGCATGGGCGGCTAGACGTTGCAGTGGCGGCGTGCGAACAAATGAACTGGCGTGAAATTGCTCGCCCCCGGCAGTCAGGGCCGGTTGCAGTACGGCCACCGGCGGCTCAAATAACAGTTCGCCATGCGACCGGGGAACCACAATAAACCCGTCGCGCGGCGCAATGCCGAATGCTGGCGCATCAGATGTGGATGGATCAGACACCGGAATGAAATGCGGCTGCTTCATGCAGATGACTTTAGACACCCTGGACGCATTGCTCAAGTGCGGCGGCCAACATGGCAATGGGCCAATCGCTCGTGGCATCTTTATCCATCCGGAGACGGATTCAGGCCCTTTGCCTGAAAAGCCCGCTTGGCGTAAACTGTCCGGTCCGCCACAAACCGCCCCGATTGCGGCCCGGCGCGGCCGGGTATTCGGACGGAGCAACGGCTCCATGGATTGGATACGGAAGAATAAAGCGAAACGTGATGAATCGAATGATCTGGATTGATGGCCAACTGGTACCCCGCCTGCAGGCGAGTGTGAGCGTTTTTGATCATGGTCTGCTGTATGGGGATGGCGTATTTGAGGGAATTCGACAATACAATGGTCGCGTGCTCCGAATGGATGACCATTTGCGCCGGCTTTATGATTCAGCCAGAGCCATTCGTCTGGATTTGCCGATGCCCGTGGCTGATCTGGGGCAGGCTATTGAAAAAACCATTCATGCCAACGGCTTTTCCGATTGTTACATTCGCGTCGTGGTGACACGCGGCGTCGGCCCGTTGGGCATTTCACCCAGCGGATGTTTAAAGCCGACAGTCATTATTATTGCCGACACCATCAATATGTACCCGCCGGAAATGTATCGTTCGGGTATGGCGGTCGTCACGGCCGCGACGCCGCGCATTTCGCCCGCGGCACTTTCCCCGCGGATCAAAAGTCTGAATTACCTGAACAACATAATGGCCAAATGGGAGGCCATCGACGCCGGCGTGCCCGAAGCGGTTATGCTGAATCATTTGGGGTTTGTATGCGAATGCACGGCGGACAATATCTTTATTGTGCGGGATGGAACGCTTCTGACGCCGCCGGAGGAAAGCGGCATTCTGATTGGCGTGACCCGCAATATTGTGCTGGAACTTGCCGTGGACGGAAAAATTCCCGCAAAACAATGTAATTTAACGCGCTATGATCTTTATACCGCCGAAGAATGCTTCCTGACTGGAACCGGCGCGGAAATAGTGCCCGTGACCAGTATTGATAAACGGAAAATCGGGACGGGCAACGTGGGTCCGCGAACCACGCAATTGATGGAAGCGTTTCATCAATATGTCCGTCGGCCATAAGGCGCAAAAAAAGCCAGTATTTCCACGCAGTCCATTCTGGCTTCGCCCTTTTTTTTATGGGGTGGCATTGGCTATTTTTCGCTTAGTCTGTTCCCGGACAGGTCAAGTTACGGCCTTTGATTAGCGCTGCCATTAAAACATTCCGGTCTTCACTACGAACAATGTACCACCCCCAATTAATATCCAGAGCAGTACGCCCTGAACCATAGGCTTTATTCCAACCGATGCAAGCGTTCTGCGTGACAGTCCTGTTCCAATAAGAAACAGCGTTACAGTCAGGCCCAGATCGCCTAGGCGGGAAATATAAGCCGCAATAGAATCCATGCCAGGAACGAAACTGCGGACAATGCACGCCAGCAGAAACAGGCCGATGAACCACGGAATTTGTTTCTTACGCGGTCTGACAGGCTGAGTATTTTCCAAACCCGGATTCTCCACTACGCGCCGGCGGTCTTTCCGGTCTGCCAGCCAAGCCACAGCAAACGATAGCGGCACAATCCACAAGGCTCGCGATAGCTTTACCGCCGTGGCCGTGGTAAGGGCGGTCGGACCATAACTGTTAGCAGCCGCCACAACCGATGAAATATCATGAATGGCTATTCCCGCCCAGACGCCAAACTGCGTCTGGGATAAATGCAGGGCGTGCCCCAGAAGCGGGAACAAATATAATGCCGCCGCGTTCAGGAGAAATACCGTTCCCATTGCCAGAGTCATGGAACTTTCGCCGGCATCTATGACAGAACCCACTGCGGCTATGGCCGACCCACCGCAAATGGCTGTGCCGGTGGATATCAGCAGTGAAGTTTGCGGGTCGATGCCAAGCTTACGCCCCAGCCAGCGACCTGCCAGAAGCGTAACGGCAATACTGATGGCCGCAAAAAGCGCACCATGTAAGCCGGCGACCAGCACAGCCTGCAGATTCATGGTAAATCCGAGCAACACAACGCATATCTGCAGAAGATACATGGCGATGCGATGACTGGCCTTCCGGCACGGATTATCGATAGTTAAGGCCAACACCATACCCAGGGCCAGTGCCACAGGCGGAGAGATGATTCCAGACAAGCAGAAAATAACCGCAACCCCATAAACCACGGCGTACCACGCGAGGGCGTGGCCAGTGGGCAACGCACCGATACCCGCAGCACAGTCCGGTAAAACATGCGGCGGTTCGGCCACACGTTCGATCACGGTTTCTGAAACAGCCGAGGCCGCAGTATTCAATGGAGGTTGGTAAGGCGATTCTTCAGTCATTTGTCTTATTCCAAGTTAACGGTGTCGGACCGCCGTACCCCACGGGCACATTGCCGAGCCTGTTTGACAGCGGCATAATTGCGGCCGACTGAAGAATAGGACAACATCATCAATAACACAAAGATATTCTTTATATATAATCAATAACTTTAAATTATATCACGCGCCTTTCCGCCGCCGTCCAAAATGGCAACAGAATACCTCGATATCGGCGATGGACTTCACTGGGACTTAAAGCTATAGTCAATTCCAATCCAAAAGCTTGAACCAAGGAACTGTTCATGATTCAGGAACTTCCGGCAATAGACATTTTGGCTTTGAATATCTGCGATACCGTGGTGCATGAACAGAGAATCGGCAATCTCTCCATGATTGGTCTTTTTTACAACCTGTTTCTGCCGGATTTTCCCGTTCGGTTGCCGCGAATATCCATTTATGCGGCCATCTCCGAAATCCGTCGGCCGGCCAGAATGCTCATTCGTTTGGTCGACGCGCACCAGACTATCATCGTTCAATCGGAAACCCCGCTGCTGCCGAACGTCACACTTCCGCAGCAGCACGTGACGGTATTCAATCAGGTGAATGTTCATTACTCGGGAAAATACAGCGTGCAGGTTTTTGCGGACGATATATTGATCACCGAAGCACCGCTGACTCTTCACCGGACAACCGCCAAATAGCCGGTTTGAATTGGTTTGAATTGGGAGGAAAAAGAATCAACCGGACGCCAAAACCATAAAGGGGGCGACCCGGGACGCTCTTGGGGCAAATGGCACCGGCCGGATGGCGCGATGCAGAAGTTGCCAATGCGCTTTGCCGACACCGTCGCGGGCGTTGTAGCGTCCTGTCCTGGTGCTAATGACTGGCTTAGGCTGTTAATGAAGCGACCCGTTTTAGCCTAACCATTGACATGCCAGACCAGGTAGATCTGGGTCAGGAGCACGCGAGGGAAAACCGCGGTATGCCCCGCGAATCGCCGATTCCCCGGATAGATTGATCGATCGGACATTATCACGTGGTTGGGGCAATCGGTTATGATGACCGCATGAATCGAAACCATCTGGCCATTTTTCATGCCGTAACGCGTTGCGGAAGTTTTACCGCCGCCGCCGCGGACATGCTGATCAGCCAACCTGCCCTTTCGATGCAGGTACGAGAACTGGAAAAACGGCTTGGGGTGGAACTGCTGGAAAGACTGCCGCGCGGCGTAAAATTGACCGCGGCCGGCGAAATTCTTTTTGGCTACGCCGACCGGATACAGGCGCTGGAAGCCAGCGCCGTGCAGGCTATGAAGGATGTGCGATCATTAAAGCGCGGGTCGCTGGCACTCGGTTGCTCCCTGACAATCGGCACATATCTGCTGCCGCCGCTGCTGGCTCGCTTTAACGCAAAATATCCCGGCATCCGCGTGCAGGTTCAGATTGCCAATACCGCCGACATTCAACAACAAATCATCGACGGCGTCCTGGATATCGGGTTAACTGAAGGGTTTGTGGAGGATCCCGCGCTAGATGGCGTTATTTTTCGTTACGATCAACTGGTTGCGGTTTCAGCCGCCGGTCATCCGCTTACACAGCAGCGGAATATCACGCTGAAACAATACCTGTGCTTTCCACTGATTTTACGCGAGAAAGGTTCCGGCACACGCGCGGTACTGGAGCGGGCGGCGACGACGGTTGGCCTTTCGCTGGAACCGATTATGGAACTCGCCAGCCCGGAAGCAATCAAAGCGATGGTGATGGCCAACAATGGCGTGGCCGTGATGTCGCGGTTGGCGGTGGAAGCAGAATTAAAAGCCGGATCGCTGGTGGCCATACCACTGACCGATTGCAAGCTTCATCGGCCGCTGCACCGCGTGGTGCGGCGCGACCGCCAAATAAGTCAGACGTTGAAGGCTTTCCTGGCTCTGTTGCACTCGTCCGCTGGCCCGGTCCGAGCGACAAAATCGTAATTGGCCGCGGCTTAATTTTGTGAGGTGAACGGCGACGTGATCTGGCGAATCACTATCCGCCCAACGCCAGTTCAACGAAATATCAGCGATTTACCCGCGCCTGGCCGCGCCATCTTTTCCAAACCGGGACAAAAACGGTATAACTCTGCGTCCGGCATTGGCCCGAGCGGCGCCAGGGTTGCGGTTTGCCGCAAGGACGGCGTTAGCATCCGGTAAGTGTCTGAAAGCGGCGTGCGGTTTAGGCCGACGGATGGACCAGAATTAACAAAAGGATCCCCTCATGGAAGTTGGAATCGTCGGTTTACCCAATGTTGGCAAATCCACATTGTTTAACGCACTTACCAATGCCGGTGCCTTGGCGGCCAATTACCCCTTTGCGACCATAGAACCCAATGTCGGCGTGGTGGCGGTTCCGGATAAACGCCTGGCCCAAATCAATCAATTCATGCCTACGGAAAAACTGGTACCCGCTTTATTGCGGGTGGTGGACATTGCCGGCATTGTCCGCGGCGCGAGCACTGGCGAGGGGCTGGGCAATAAATTTCTGTCGCATATCCGGGAAGTGGATGCTGTACTGCATGTGGTGCGCTGTTTTGAAGGGGGCGATATTCTGCATGTGGAAGGCCATGTCGATCCGCTTCGCGATATTGAAACCATTGATACCGAACTGATGCTGGCAGACCTGGAAACACTGGAAAAATCCCTTGATAAAACCCGGCGCAACGCCCGCGCCGGAGATAAAGACGCCATTGCAGTGGCCGCTATCATGGAATCTTCGGTCGAGGCGCTGAAGCAAGGCAAGCCGCTGCGTTCGCAGGCCGCACATTGGAAACCTGAAGATCGCAAGGCGATCGCCGGCCTGGGAATGATGACGGCCAAAAAGGTCCTGTACATTGCCAATGTGGATGAGTCCGACCCGCACGGTAAAGGGCCGCTGGTGGAAGTGGTGCGGAAACGGGCATCCACTGAAGGCAGTCTGGTGGTTCCGGTCTGTGCCAAGCTGGAATCGGAACTTGCCGAGCTTACCCCGGATGACCGCACCGTCATGCTTTCTGATTTAGGCATGACTGAACCAGCGCTGGATACAGTGGCACACGAAGCGTACCGCCTGCTTGGTCTGCAAAGTTACTTTACCGCCGGACCAAAAGAAATTCGCGCCTGGACGATTCCGGTCGGCGCGACCGCGCCACAGGCGGCCGGAGTGATTCACACCGATTTTGAAAAGGGATTCATTCGGGCGGAAATTTACAACATCACCGACCTGCTGACCCACAAGACCGAGGCCGCCATTCGCGCCGCAGGCAAGATGCGCTCCGAAGGCAAGAATTATGTCTTTCAGGATGGCGATATCGCGCATTTCCTGTTTAATTCGTAAACGCCTGATTGTCCTGCATGCCGGCGCGGCGGTGCAACCGCATCATCATTTTTTGACGGCCAGGCCATGTGGCGGGAAATAAACTCTTCTGCGGCTGGACCGCCGCTACCCTGGCCTATGCACCACGGGACTGCCGCGCCAGGCGCGCCGGGCGCCAGACGCGAAAATATTGTGCGCCGAGGTACGTGCCGGCCACAAAAATCGCCGCCGCGACCTGAGCTAAAAGCCCTTGCCAGTTGGCGAAGGTGGCGAACCATGTCCCAACCCAGTCCGGAAACGCCCAAGGCAGATTGTGCGTGCCAATCCAGTTGGCCTGCTGCATTTCCTGCACACTTTCCCCCACCATCACCAGCAGAACCGCGCCAAGCATTACGCCTGTAAGTATTAACATACGACGATACGGAAGCCGGTAATGAACGGCAAAGGTAAGCACCGCCACCACGGCGGTCAGGGCCAGACCAATCAGCGTGCCCAGCATCACCACATGCACGCCAGCCTGCAGCCGCCAGGATTGCAACATGATGACCACCTCAAAACCTTCCCGGTAAACCGCTGTGAAACCAACCGTCACCAGCCCCCAGTACACCGCCGGGCTGGAAAGCGAATGCGTTTGAGTCAGGTTTTTTTTGCGGCGGTTGTGATGCGTTATCCAGCCTGTCCAGTATATTTTGTGAAAAAACCAGTTCATTATCACCAGCAGCACCAGCACGGCCAGCAGGCCGGTGGCAGCCTGAACATTCAATGCGCCCAGGCTGCTGTTGGCATCCAGCCGGGCCAGAATTCCGACCACAATAAAATATGTTGCGACGGTGGCCAGAAATGAAAGCCCAGACCCCAGCGCGACGGGTTTCCAATAATTTTTTTCTGTCCGGGCCAGAGATGCGGTCAGGGCGGCCAGAACCAGAATCGCCTCAAGGCCTTCGCGGAATACAAGGATTCCGGCGTTTACTACAACTGCGGCGGAACTTAAATGAGCAGAGGCGGCGGAATTCGGATCTGGCGGATTGCCCGCGGCGACAATTCCCTGCCAGACCAAAATGCCGAGCAAAATCAGGAGAGGTAAAAGAAGCATCGATTTCCATAAAACAGATCTGAAGTTTGCTCCAGGCGTGGTAACGCGTAACAGGGAGGTGACGTTTGGGAGGTCTGACTGCGGCATGGGCATCTCCTATAATTGAGAATGAGTCTCAATACAATCTTAATTTTATACGCTAGTTGAGATTGAGTGTCAATTGACCACCGCTATTGCCAAACGTCAGCCACCACGCCAAACTTCTTTTTATGATGCGTCGCCACCGAAAACGCTACACGCCACAGTTTGATACCCGGCACGCTTTGCGCAACCGCCCTTTTGAGCGCTTTATTTTCAGCCACGACATAATCGGACCTTGGATCAAACGCCTTGGACATATTGGCCTTACCGCAATGCTATGGCCGAGGCTGATTGCACCCTACCGCTGGACACTAGAAAAACGAGCCATGCCACTCGGCCGCCTTCCACGCGAATTGGAAGGGTATAAAATTCTGCACCTGACCGACCTGCACGCCGGTGCCACGCGTCAAAGTTACCTGAAGCGTGTTCTAAACGCCGCCATGGAGAACAGACCCGATCTTATTTTAATCACCGGGGATCTGATGGATTACCTTCCCGCCGGACTGACCGCCCTCGCTGAATTGCTGCCACTGCTGTCCGCGCCTGATGGCGTGCAGGCCTGTTTCGGTAACCATGATTATCATGAATATTCCTGGCGGCATGTGGGGAAGCGCTCCAGCCACCGCGCGATTCACAAGCGGCTTCGCACGCTTTTGCGCGACAAAGGTGTCAATTTGCTCTGCAACCGCAATGTGGCAATTCGTCGTGGCAATGGCAGAATTTGGATCGTCGGCATGGATGAACTCTGGACCGGCAATGCCGACCCGGCGGCCGCATTTTCCGGTGTCATACCGGGCGAACCGTGCATCTGTCTTCAGCACAATCCGGATGGACTGACGATTCTGCGCGATTATCCATGGCATTGGATGCTCAGCGGCCATACCCATGGCGGACAGGTGGTGGTACCCGGATTCGGCCCACTGTTTGTCCCGGTGGAACATCGGGAATGGATTGGTGGCACCTATCATTTTTCACATCCGGTTGCGGGCGTTCAAACTCTATATGTAAGCCGCGGGATTGGCTCTACGATTCCGATTCGCTTGCGCTGCCCGCCGGAGGTATGTCTGTTCACCCTGGGTGCGTGACACATTATGCCGCAGGTCTAAGTTTCCGATGGAGCAGGAAGTTATCCCAGCGGCCATCTTGGCTCAGCCGCAGCGCACGGAGAGCCAAA
>JAJZOA010000002.1 GCA_021852225.1 Planctomycetota bacterium | reverse complement strand
GGAGCCTCGCACCATATTTGAAAAATATCGGCGGAACTGCTAGCAACGGAACTGAATTAGGTCCCTTCGTTCTTAAATAAAATATCCTGCTAAAACTCTGGCACCAAAGGCCAAGGGGATCGAGTGATGCTGCAGCCATCCCCCCCACATACCCATACAAATTAATCCCACCTTGATACCCAATCGGATCGCGCTGAATCCAGCGGCCAAGGACGGCGTTGTATGTCCGATTGCGGACGTAATAAAGCTGCGTTTCGGGATCAAGGCGATAGCCGCAGTAGATTATTTCGTTGGCGCCATAATCGGACTGCACATCATCATCCGTGAACCAGCGACCGTCAGTGCCAGGCTCGATAAAAATTAGCGTGTTGCCATATGCATCCGAGTCATACGCTTCCACGATATAGCCGCCGGAATTCGTCAGCGCCGCAGCCCGGTACAGCAAATCCTGCAAAAGATAATAACTTCCAGCCGCCAGATTCTGGGCACCAAGCGGAACCAAAGTCGTCAATTGAATACACTCGTCGATATATGTTCCCCAGATGAATTGCTTCGTCGGCGTATCGGTGCTGCCGCTGCCCCGGCGGCCGCAACTAACACTCTGTGCACTCTGTGATCTCTGTGGTTCGACCGTCCCGCCAAATCCGTACGCATATTGCCCGCCCGGCCACTTGGGACCAATCGCGTTTTCTATGCTATCCGCATTCCTGACCATTTTATGGCCCCGATTGAACCAAAATCACCACGCCGCGAACCCGGCATACCCATTTGCAATGGCCTGTTTATACCCCTCTACCATCCCCAACACAAGACAAAACGCACAGTACCTCCCGTCTGCCCGCCACCCATACGGAAGAAAAACTTGAAGCCCAGCGCCCCAGTATTCAAGTGATGCGATTCGTTCAGAGATTCCGCAGGCATCCCGTTCATTGCGGTCGCAATCGCGGCAGCCCCGACCGCTCGTTTAACTCGCTCAAGCAAATCGGCTACTCGGCTTTGGCAAATTATGAACATTTTCTTTAAGATATGCTGCGCTCCTGTTGAATCCACGCCTGCGTTGCCGGTTCAAACAAACTGATTTCCACATGCGTGTCGATAGGCCCCCATCTGTTTTTCCGTTGCTCAGGTCTCACTACCTGCCGATGAATCCCGCCACGCGTTGCACGCCCCCGCCGCGCTCCAGCCCCGGAAATTATGGTGTATCTCAATATGGCTAAAACGCGGTTGATTGCGGCTCCACGTCAATGGCTGGCAAACGAAACCACCCGCATGCTCACGCCAACGGGTCTTAAGTAATTGAACCTGATAACGGACGTGTGGTATCGGACGAAATTGGTAAATGGTTGCAGTCAGATTCTGGAACTGTAAGCCGCAGCGCCCGCGCGAGCAAGGGACTCGCGGCAACTTCCAACCGGGGCGAAGGTGACGTGCCAATCAGCCGATGGGAACAAAAAATTGCGGCCAGACCGATACTTTCGATAACGGGTTACCGCCCACCCGCCATCCAGACAAATAACGACAGGAAAATGCCGCCGAAGCGTTGGCATGCCCTTGCAATTTTATTGCTCTAATTGTAACGTAACGTCAGGCGCATTGGTCCGGCAACCAGGTGTCTGCATCAGACATCGCACACCCATTGGTTGTTGGCGGAATGGCGGTTTCTGAATTTCCAGCGATCCGGCAATTGTATTGGACAGTTTTTATTGTGCTATCCAGCTCTTATTCAGATAAGAGCGTGATGGCGATTGTTTGTTCTGACGCGCTATGGAGAATCCCATTATGGACCGTAAGAATTCGACACAAACGCGGCTGGTTGCACTGCTTATAATGCTGACACTTCTATGCTGCGGACTTGCGGGACAGAGCAAGGTCTTCGCGCAAGCGGCCGCGCCGTCGGTTGCCGCGGCCACCATTCGGGTTGACGCCGCTCATCCATTGCATCGCATCAGCCCGGTGCTGTTCGGCCTTATGACTGAAGAAATCAACCATTCGTATGATGGCGGGCTGTATGCGGAACTGATCCAGAATAGAGCCTTCAAGGACAATGCAAACCAAGCCGTGCACTGGTCGCTTGTGACCCACGGCACCGCGGCAGCCACCATGGCGCTGGATAATCATCATACGCCCAACCACACGGGCCTTACCTCCAGCTTGAAGCTTGATGTTGCCTCCGTTGGAACCGGTGGCAGCGCCGGGGTCACCAACGATGGCTACTGGGGCATTCCGGCCAAACCGGACACCACCTATGAAGCCACCATCTACGCGCGCGCCGCAACAGGCTTCAGCGGACCGCTTACGCTCGCCATTGAAAGCAAGAACGGCTCGGAGGTTCTGGCCTCCGCTCAAATCAACGGCATTACAACCAATTGGAAAAAATTCACAGCAAAACTTCACACTGCGGCTGATATAAAACCCACATTGAACAATGTATTTGCCGTTTCGGTGCATTCGGCGGGTACCATCTGGCTGGGCTATGTGTCGCTGTTTCCGCCGACGTACAAAAATCAGGCCAATGGCTTCCGCATTGATATTATGAAAAAACTCAAGGCAATGCGGCCGTCGTTTTTACGTTTTCCGGGCGGCAACTACCTGGAAGGTTCATCGATTGCCGACCGCTTTAATTGGAAAAAGACCATCGGTCCGGTGACGCAACGTCCGGGACACTGGTCGTGCTGGGGCTATCCATCCAGCGACGGCATGGGGCTGCTTGAATTTTTAATGTGGTGCCAGGACCTGCACATGCAGCCTCTGCTGGCGGTTTATGCCGGTTTTTCGCTCAACCACGAGCATGTTTCAACCAGGGCGGCGATGAGACCGTACGTCAAAAGCGCGCTGGAAGAAATTCAGTACGTGACCGGTTCAATTCATACAAAATGGGGAGCTATCCGGGCCAAAGATGGTCACCCCAAGCCGTTTAAGCTGCACTATGTCGAAATAGGCAATGAGGATTTCTTCGATAACTCAGGCAGTTACGCGATGCGATTTGCCACCATGGCACGGGCAATTAGGGCCAAATATCCCAATCTGAAGCTTATTGCCACGGTCCATCAAGCGGCTTTTGACGGCGTAAGGCCCGACCTGGTGGACGACCACTTCTATCGGTCGGCCTCGGCGATGTGGAACGACACCCATCATTACGACGATTTGCCAACCGGCTTTCCGAAGATATTTGTCGGCGAGTGGGCCTCGACCGAAGGCCGTCCGACGCCTACTCTCAATGCCGCACTGGGTGATGCGGCCTGGCTCACCGGCCTGGAACGCGATTCCAACAATGTGATTATGTGTTCGTATGCTCCGCTGCTGGTGAATGTAAGTCAGCCAAATTGGGGGACCAACCTGATTGGCTATAACGCCCTTCACTGTTACGGTTCACCCTCCTACTACGCTCAAGTTATGTTCGCGCAAAACAAGGGCAACGTCGTATTACCGTTAAGGATGACCGACGCTCCTTTGACCCTCAAAAGCATGGGCGGCGCAATTGGCGTCGGCACGTGGAATACCGCAGCGGAGTTTAAGGACATTAAAGTCAGCCGTCATGGCAAGGTGATCTACGAATCTGATTTTGCCGCCAATGGCAAGAATGGATGGCGTATACATGGCGGTCAGTGGCAGGTGAAAAATGGCGCACTGGTACAAAGCCTGCTGGGCACTGATGAATGCGCATTTATCGGGAATAAAACCTGGAGGAATTACACCCTTACGCTTAAAGCTCGCAAAATCAGGGGCAAAGAAGGATTTCTCATCAGCTTTTGTTCGCAGCAGGATAATCGCATGTCCTGGTGGAATATTGGCGGCTGGGGTAACACGCGCGACGGTCTGCAAAAGGCGGGCGTACCGGCGGATTTCCATCCATCCCATATTCAAACAGGTCGGTGGTATAACATTCGGATTGTGTGCCATGCGAACCGTATCCAGTGCTTTCTTGATGGCAGGCTTATCCACAATGTTTTGATGCACCGCGAACACCCGCTGCACGCCACAGCCAGCCGCGACGATAAGACCGGGGACGTGATCCTGAAAGTGGTTAATATTTCAGACCGACCAGTATCTGCCACAATCCGGATCAAGGGTGTCGGCGCGCTTGCTTCAACCGGTACATGCATCGTCCTGACTGGACCGCGCGACGCCCAGAACAGCATCGACAATCCGGACAACGTGGTGCCGAAAAACCAAACGATGAGCAATGTCGCATCGCACTTTGTGCATCTGTTTCCAGCGCGATCCGTTAATGTTCTGCGTCTGCATGTGGATGGCTCAAAATAGGAACGTCCCCAATGCGGATCCCTGAAGGCGAGCTTCGGATTGGGTTCGCCTTCAGGACGAACCCGGAAGCGCAATCCGCCTCTGGCCGCCTTTTAAGCCCCGATCGCGTGGATACCCGTTATTGCGCGCCAGGACAGGCGGCATCAGAGCAATGAGCCGGCAATGCGCCTGTGTATCGGCAGGCGGCCGATTTGAATCAGACCGCCGCATTGGTCGAAGCGGTAAATCCTTATTGACGACTTCTTGTTTAACCGCAGGCCTGCCCCTACTATAAGATACGTTGGCGACCCGGAACGGTTTCGCGAAGCCGACAGACTGATGACCACAACCGCTGCCATTCCAGAAGAGTTGCTCGGAATCTTTCAATCGCCGGTTGCCCAGCGACTGGCCGACGAGCTTACCACCCGCGGTCACACCGCGGCCACCGGCCAATGGGGTTCGTGCGCGCTGGTACTAGCGGCTGCGGTACGGGCAAAGCTTGGTCGTCCGATGCTGATTATCACCGGCCATCTGGACGAAGCTGACGATGCAATAGATCAACTGGCCTTTTTCGATCCCAAAATGAAGCCCGAACTTTTTCCCGCGTATGAGGTTCTTCCCGGCGAAACAAACACTTCCCAGGAACTATCCGCCCAGCGTCTGGGACTGCTGGCAGACTTGGCGGCCAAAAACATTCCAAATCTCATTGTCGCGCCTGTACAGGCAATCATGCAGCCGTGCCCCAATGGCGAACTCCTTGACCAGCAGCTTGTCACGCTGCGAGTGGGCACTGCGCGGCGACGCGATGAACTTCTGGACTGGCTGGTTCGCCAGGGCTATACCCGCCTGGAAACGGTGGAAAACCCAGGCGATTTTGCGGTTCGCGGTGAAATACTTGATGTCTGGCCCGCCGGGGAAAAGCGGCCGCTGCGGCTGAACTTCTTCGGCGATCAGATTGAATCGATTCATGGTTTCGACTTGGAAACGCTCGGCACACTGGATCAATTAACGTCGCTGCGGCTGGCGGCTTTAGGCTCATCGTCAACCTGGCCGCAGGAAAAGACGCTAAATTTTCTGGCGTGGCTGCCGCCCCAGACCGTGGTCTGGCTGGTGGAACCGGCGGAAATTCAAGAACAGGGTCGCAGCTATCTGGACCGTCTGTCCGACGCTCGCGGCATTTATCCGGTATCGGCTGTTCTGAAAAACATTCAGTCATTTGCACATGCCCAGATTATGCAATTTTCCACCAGCGGCCCGGAAACCATTCGCCTGCCCTGCCGGAGCGTGGAAACCTTTGCCACTCAAACCGATGAAGCCCTTGCGGCACTGGCAGCGCTTGCGGCAGCGCATCAGGTGGTGGTGGTATGCCAAAGCCAATCGGAAAAAACCAGGCTCACCGATCTGCTGCACGTGAAACATCCGACGGTGATGGACCGGGTGGCGATGCCCGTCGGTGACCTGGCAATGGGGTTCCGCTGGCAACTGTCCGAATCCGCGGCGACCGTGAAAGATGCCGTACCCGCGGCAAAACAGGAGGATGAACGCTGGCTTGTTCTGCTGGCGCACCATGAGCTGTTTCACCGGTATCATCTGAAAAGACGGTTGCGTGCGATACAGGGCGCTCGCCCGATTGACCATTTTCTGGACCTTCAACCGGGTGATTATGTCGTGCATGTGGACCATGGCATCGCGCGTTACACGGGCAATACGAGCCTGACGCGGGATGGCAAATCCATGGAATACCTGACGCTGGAATTCGCCCGCTCCGCGACACTGCACGTTCCGATTGTGCAGATTAATTTGGTGCAGAAATATGTTGGCGGCGCGCAGGGAAGGCCGCCGCTGTCCACGCTGGGCGGCGGGGCGTGGGCCACCCAGAAAAGCAAAGTGGCCGAAGCAGTGGAACAACTGGCCGCGGAAATGCTTGAAGTGGCGGCGGCTCGCGAGCAATTCCCTGGAAACGCTTATCCAGCGGACACCGTATGGATGCGGGAATTTGAAAATTCCTTTCCGTTTCAGGCCACAGATGACCAGCTTCGCTGCATAGAGGAAATCAAACAGGACCTGCAAAAGCCGCGACCGATGGATCGCCTGCTGTGTGGAGATGTGGGTTACGGAAAAACTGAACTGGCGATTCGCAGTGCGTTTAAAGTGTGCGAATCCGGCAAGCAGGTCGCGGTTCTGGCCCCGACCACTGTGCTGGTGGAACAGCATGAGGCAACCTTCGGCCAACGCATGGCGGGGTATCCATTTGTGGTGGAAAGCGTGTCGCGATTCAAAACAGCCTCCGAGATGCGCCACATTCTGGAACAGACTGCCAATGGCAAAGTGGATGTGCTGATTGGCACCCATCGCCTGCTTAGCCGCGACGTGCAGTTTGCCGATCTTGGTCTGGTGATTATTGACGAAGAACAGCGCTTCGGCGTGGAAAACAAGGAGCGGCTGAAAAAACTTCGCCTGACGGTGGATGTTCTGACAATGACCGCCACACCCATTCCGCGAACCCTGCACATGAGTCTATTGGGCATTCGGGATATTTCCAATCTGGCCACGCCGCCGCGCGACCGGCGCAGCGTGGTCACTGAAGTAACCGGCTGGGAGGACGCTCGCATCCGTCAGGCGTTGGAACGTGAACTGGCCCGTGACGGCCAGATCTATTTTGTCCATAACCGCATCCACAATATTCAAGCAATTGCCGAGCGTATCCGGGTGCTGGTTCCCAACGCGCGAATTGTGGTCGGCCATGGACAGATGCCGGGCCACGAACTGGAAGAAATCATGCACAAATTCTTCACCCGCCAGGCGGATATTCTGGTTTCCACCACCATTATTGAAAGCGGGCTGGACGTGCCGACCGCCAACACTATTTTCATTAATGAAGCTGAACATTACGGCCTGAGTGATCTGCATCAATTGCGCGGCCGGGTGGGAAGATCCAAACACCGGGCCTATTGCTACCTGGTGTTAAGTCCGGACAAAGTGATTACTGACGCGGCGGCCAAACGCCTGAAAGCCATGGAGGAATATGCATCGCTTGGCGCCGGATTCAAAATTGCCCTGCGCGACCTGGAAATCCGCGGGGCGGGTAATCTTCTGGGAGATGAACAATCCGGCCATATCGCGTCAGTGGGTTATGAAATGTATTGCCAGCTTCTGGAAGAGGCCGTCAAACGCGTTAAAAACATGCCGCTGGACAAGCCCCCGGAAGTCACCATCGACATCGGCATTCATGGCGGCGTGCCCAGAACTTATATTTCTTCCGACCGACAACGTATGGATTTCTATCGGCGGCTATCCCGGTGCCACACGCTGGAGGCCGTCGAATCCCTGCGGCGCGATATCATCGATGCCTTTGGTCCGCTGCCGCGACCGGTGGAATTGCAGTTTGAACTGACGATTCTGGGAATTCACGCGGCTCAAGCGGGGGTGCGCAGCATGATCAGCAAGCCTCCGGACCTGGTCTTTGCATTGCACGACCTTGCGGCATTAGGGCCGCTGTTAAGCAAAGCGCCAGGGTCGATTCGCCCGGTGGACCAGAATGCGATTCACCTGCGGCTTCCCCCGGCCTATTTTCAGGGGGAAACGCTGTTGAATGTTTTGAGAAATTTATTTAACCCGGCAGCGGAAGTCCCGGCCAAAGTGCCGGAACAACCGGTCAAACCGGTGCGCCCGCAGACCAAAAAATAATATGATCTCTGGTCCGGTCAAACGTGTTTCATGCCACTTCAGGCGGTCGGACAATGTGCCATAGCGGAACGATCTACCGTGTGTGGTCCGTGGCAACACAGAACTGGCGGGCGGGAATTCCGCTGGATAGCGGGCAACCGCGAACACGGATGCCGCGTCAGTTGCGGATTTCCGGCGGCGATGAAGTTACGCTCCAGCCCGGTTTCAGGCCGTAACCGTTGGCAAATGCACGCATGTCCATCTGTTTTCTACCCAGCGGCACAATTGCCAGCAATTCCACCGCGCCGGTTCCGCAGACAATCCGCAGGCCGTCTATGACCGTTCCGGGAGCCGATGCGGCAATCGGGGCCACTGCGCGACATTTCAGAACATGCGCTTCAATTTTCTTTGTCCCATCAGGCGCGATAAAACAGATATGGCACCCCGGCCAGGGCGAAAGACCGCGAATTCTGGCCGAAACCGCTGTGGCTGGTTCGGAAAAATTCACCCAGCCCATGGCGCGCGAAAGTTTAGGGGCCTTGGAAATCAGGTCCCGCCGCTGCGGCACGCCGGCTATATTTCCGACAGCGAAATTGTCCAGCACTTCCGGCACAAGTCCGCCACCGGTCTGGGCCAGCACATCATGCAACTCTCCTGCGGTCTGGTCGTCATGAATGGGCACCTCCCGGGATGCCAGAATATCGCCGCCATCCATGACATTGCTTAGCCGGATCACTGTGACGCCCGTGACGCTGGCACCAGACAGAATGGCCGCGTTCACAGGCGCGGCTCCGCGAAACGCCGGCAATAACGATCCATGAAGATTAATTCCGCCAGCGGTCGCAACCGCCAGAAGTGCATCAGATAATTTCTGGCCGAAGGCAATTGCCACTATGACATCCGTCTTGCGGGCCGCCACCCAGTCAATGAAATCCGCCGCGTTGACATTATCGCTTTTTTGCACCGCATAACCCAAGGCGGCCGCATGGGCGGCCAGCGGCGTGGGCGTAAGGACACGGCCACGGCCAGCGGGCCGATCGGGCTGGCTTACCACGCCGACTATGGCATGCGAAGATTGCCGCAGCCGGTCAAATGCAGGAATAGCAAAAGCGCCAGATGCGAAAAAAAGTACGTTCATGGAAAATACACCCACGGAATTTTTCAGGGCGCGAACCTGAATCGCATCGGAAGCAATTGGGAAGCATTCTGAGATACCTACCGGATTGTTCGGATGGCGTATCCGTATCCGGGTGAAAAAACACCACCATTTGGTTGGATCACCACCGTCGGGTGAGCACTACCGATTACATTGCCATGGAAGACTGGCCCGCTCGCTCTTTCAGCACAGCCAGGCGTTCCCGCACTTCCGCGGCGATGCGCGCATTGGGATATTC
>JAJZOA010000252.1 GCA_021852225.1 Planctomycetota bacterium | reverse complement strand
CGCGCCGCCACTCGCGGCGAGCAATAACGCAGCGTCTTGGAATTCGGTAAAGGCAGATTGAGGGCGTGGATAGTCCATCAAGGCGGATTTGACCAAAAGTGCCGATTTAATATATGTTTACGAATTATACGGTCGTAAGAAAGAATCTTGAAAAAAATATTTGCTTTTAAACTAAACTCGATTTACTATATGATTGTGCGTGAGCACCGCTTACGCTTGATCGGCATTCTGCTGCGTCACTAATTGTAATAATCGCTCCGGCAGGCGAGAGTTGCTAAGACGTTTGGTAAGGTATTTTAACGGCTGTGCGGCCGTACCTTACTGAATCGTCGCACTGTATTGGATTTTTGGAGAGTTTTATGAAATCCAAAGTTCTGGGTTCCCGCTCGTCGGTTCTGATTGCGTTTCTGGCGGCAAGCGCATTGACTGGCGCATCTGTGGCAAGTGCATCACTGACGCACAACTGGGTGTTTGTAAATGGCACCTTGACGGACTCGGTCGCGGGCGGTCCGACTGCCGGGCTGTATAACGGCGCAACCATCACAGCAGGTACCGGTGCCGACCTGGTTACCGGCGGTGCAAGTGACAGCAACACCGCGTCGTTCATATCGCTGGGTGGTGGCGTGCTGCCCACCAGCGGAAGTGTAACGGTTGAGGCGTATTTCACGCATTCCGGCGGGGGCATTGGTTACTACACCAACGTCTGGAATTTTAACAATGAAACCACCAGTCTTGCCGGTGGGCAGACTTCTGGTTCGGCCAACCCCACCGGGACTACGGGCCAATATTTTATGAACACGGCCTCCGAGCCAGCACGCACGCTGGCCAGTGGTGATGTCACACCCGGCGGATCAGCCATTGATTTTGCGGCCGCCGGCACCAACAGCGAACAGCAATCCACAAATCCATCCGGGCAGGCGGTTTACCTGGATCAGAACGGCACCTACATGGTTGCCGCCGTACTGGACGGAACGGCCAATACGCTGACCTATTATCTTAACGGCGTGGCCCAAACGCCCGTTGCGCTTAGCTCAGGGCAAACGTTGGCCGCGTTTAATGATGTTAATAGTGTGATTGGTCTTTCGGCATTTGGGGGCGACCCATCGTTCCGCAATACGGTCTTCACTGATTTCCGGATTTACAACAACGCACTTTCGGCCAGCGCGGTAGCAACAGATTACACCAATGGCCCGGCGGGCACACCGGTGCCTGAACCGACCACACTGGCTGTTTTTGCCTTGGGCACAGCAGGGCTGCTGTTGGCTCGCCGCCGCGTGCAGGCCTGAATCACGCGATAGCGGTTTGCCGACCTGTCGGCCTGCTGTTTTAGTTTAACGCTTCTTGGGCGTATGATGTTTGCATCATACGCCCTTTTTTTATTGCCGATTCGATTCCGCATCGCTGCTAGTCCGGCAAATCTGCTTTGCTATTTTTGCTTTGATGGCAAAATGCCGACATGCGATTCAGGGAGGTGCGTGGACCCGGGCGCATTGATATTTTTCAGCGGCATGATCACCGGATTTGGCCGCGCGCCCTGCTCAATCAGGTGCTGAATGGCGATTTTTGCCAGCGTGCGGTCGATGCGATCCCAGCGCGTTTCCGTGCTGTTCATAAACGCCCGATAATGCACAAGGGCGGCAAAGAACACGCGATCGCGCAAAATTCCCGGTGGCAACGGATCGGCGGCGGCCGCAAGGTACCGCCCCGCGACAAACTGGGCGTGAATATTGTTCTTACAGTTCAACAGCGCACGACTCAGGCGACCGATCTTATTGTTGCGCCACCGGTTTTCCAGCCAGGCACGCACATCGGGAACCGGACGTATAAAACGTGTATACAAATATACATTCATTGCAGATTGGGGATCCGAACCCATATTTTTGTATTCCCCAGCGAGAAAATTCATCATGGCACGTGTTTGCGATACCAGCACACGCGCCGTACCCATGGCGGATATTAACGGATGGTCCGCCCGCACGGCCCGGGTTTCATGAATGACCAGATGCCGCACCACGCGGGCGGCATCCTCCACCTGCCCGGCATTCAGAAGCAGCATGGTCAACTGCACGTTGGCCGCTTCGGCCGTCAATGCGCTGGCGCGGCGACTTGCCAGCGGCGTGGCCCGCAAAAAAGCCAGATCATTCGCCATGGTCCAGACCGGTGCCACCTGCACCAGATTACCAGAATGAATGTGCCGCAAATAAAGCGATAAGGCCCGCTGTGCCAGCGGAGATCCGACATGGTAACGGAATGTCAAGGCGAACGCGCGAAGCGCCAGCAGGCGCTCGTAGCCCGGACGCTTCGCTTGATGCGCGGCGGCAAGCATGTCCGCGGCAAGCTGAATGCGAGCCGACAAACGCTGGCGGATAATGTTGTCCTGACGCGCACCGAATCGCCGACGAAACGCGCGCCAATCGTCAGCCGAATAGACCGGTCGCCAGCCGCGGGGCGACTGAATGGGTGATTGCTGCGTCAGGGACATATCGGGCCAAAGTTGTGAAAGCCTTATACGCTTCGGCAACAGCGAATTGCGCGATTGCCAACCTGCGTCATTCACCCGATGGTGAATGGAAATCACACGAGCATTCAGTGCGGACCAATGCGTCAAACCGCAAACGGCAGCAGCCACCATGAACGCGGCGAATCCTGCGCGTCGTGCACCACCGGTCAGGCGGGCCACCCCGCGCCCGACGCCGCCCGACCGGCCGGCCCGAGCCGGTTTTTGGGTCGCGACGGGAAGATAATGAAACCAGAGAGGGTTGATCGTCATAACAGCCTGTATCAGGATTCCGCAATTTCATCGCGGTTTGAATCAAATTTCCTGCGTTTGAATATAGGCTTCCATTTCCTCCAGGGGAATGGCGGATTTTACCGCCAGAAACAGAATCCCCAGGCTGAAGGCCGTCAGTACAAGAATATCATAGGGGAACGGAAAAATGCCGCGGCCCCCCACCATCGATCTTGACCCCAGCCATGTAATCAGCCAGAGGCCACCGAGATAGGGCAGCACCCACCAGGTGTTTTTCCAGTTCATCCGGGGAATTTTTACCGGATCAAACGCCAGCCGGTAAAGCATGAAGATGACAAAAAATGCACCCAACAGCCCCATTAACCAGGTATCCGTTTTCAACCCCGCCCAGTAAATAATAATGTTGGAAATAATAAACGTCAGCGGGGCAAGAACATTCGCCCACGGCAGTTTAAACGGCCGCGCTACCGTTCCAATTGGCATTCGTCGCCGCAGCGACAATAGAACGATCGGACCAATTCCGTAAGACATCAGCATGACTGACGAAATATAGTCCACCATTTTTTTCCAGGTCGGAAACGGCAGCAGGAACAGGATTCCAACAAGGAAACTTAATACCCCGGCGGCCCATGGTACGGAATTCCGGTTAAGCTTCTTCACCACCGGGTGAATGAAGCCATCCTCACCCATGGCGTGAATAACCCGTGCGGAGGTGGTGGTATATATCAGACCGGTTCCACCAGGAGACACAATGGCGTCCGCGTATACCAGCCAGGCCAGCCAGCCCAAGCCTAATCCCTGAGCCAGCGAGGCAAGCGGACCGGCACCCACTTTGAAGGCCGCAATTGAGCCCAGGCCGCTCCAACCGTATTTATGAATCGCCGCTGGATCCACCGCCAGCACGAAAGCCAACTGGAGCAAAATATAAAGAATCATGCCGATAATGACCGACCCAATAACGGCAATCGGGATATTGCGGTGCGGATTGGCGCTTTCCCCGGCCAATTCCACAGCCTGGCGGAACCCCAGATAACTGAAGACCACGCCGGAAGTCGCAATGGCGGTGAACATGCCCCTGAATTCCGTCGCAAAGTTTTTAGCCGGAATATGCAAATTTGTTCCGTGCCGCACGGTGCACAAAAGCGCGATAGAGCTAAGAGCCAGCACACCGATTTTCCACCAGCCAGCGGTATTGCTGATACGCAGCGCCCATTTAATTCCCCACAAATTTATCAGGGTAAACAACGCAAGAAGTACCACCGCCACCAGCATACCCATGTGCGTCAGAACCTGTTGATGCGCCACCAGCTTTACCAGATGAGGCAATTGCTGTGGGAATGTCGGAAAGGTTCTGGCCAGATAACCAAGAAGGTCGTCGGCATAGCGCAACACCGCGATCACCTCCACCGGCGCGATGGTGACATATCCCAGAAAAAGGATCCAGCTCCAGATCCGCGCCAGCAGCGAACCGTGGCTCAGGTGAGGAAAGTGAACCACCGCGCCACTGCGCGGAAACATGGTGGCGAGTTCCGCGTACACCATGGCCAGCAGAAGTATAGCCACCCCTCCAATAAACCAGGAAAAGATGCTTAACGGACCGGCGATCTGCGCGGCATTCTTCGGCCCGAACAGCCAGCCGGAGCCAATAATTCCCCCCAGACTCGCGTACAACAGCCCGATCACGCCGGCTTCGCGCCGCAATTTTTTTCCCTGCCCTGCGGTTTGTGTCATGGTTTTGGCCCTGTCAACCGGTTGTACAAATTTAATCTGACAAGTCAGAATTATCCGGCAGACCACAGCATCGCAAGTGGCCGCCCGGACATTTCACGCTTTGGCCTTAGTGTAACCACTATACCGCTTATACTCCACGCCTGTTCGGGTCATTCAACTGTCGGTGCATCCATCCGGGAACACGCGCCGCGCGGAATTTTGCCCGCCGCGATTTTATTTGGAAACCTAACAACCGCCCGATTGCTTTATCTGCGGCCTGCCCAACGATGCGTCTGACTCGCAGGTTATTATTCCCAGTCGCGATGCGCGCTGTCGGTAAGCAGCGCGTGCGAAACGGGTGGCTTTACACATTACCACCTGATCGGGTTCCTGGTTCTGCGTAAAACATGTCAAAAAAAAGGGCGGCGGATTTTAAGGCCCGCCGCCCGGCTGATTCTACAAAACTGCTCCGCCGCCTGTGCGGCAGATGTTAGAACTGGTAAATGGCGTCCATACCCAGAGTAGTCTGGTAGTGCTTGCCATTGAAGTAAGGATGATCGCACAGGTCTTCGCGCAGCTCAGGGCGGAATTCCAGATGCTTGCCCAGGTTGCTGTTGGGCATCGGAGTGATGGTGACACCGGCCGTCAGGTCGCCAAGCAGGGTTGTTCCACCAGCCGGAGCGAAAAGCGCCGCACCCGCGGTCATGTTGCCGTTATCATAATAAATTTCCTCACGGGTATTGAATGTGAGGTAGCTGTTAATGACATAGCTCTGGTAGAAAGCGCCAGCATACCAGTTGGCCGTGGACGACTGGCCATTGACGCCACCAGGGATTCCGTCATCCGGACCAGCGACCAGCAGCGGACCACCGGCATCATAGCCCCAGTCCAGGTTGGCCACCAAAGTCAGGTTGTTGTTCAGAATTGGCGGCGTCCAAGAACCGACGATGTCCAGAACGGAGCGGTCATGCTGATTGTCGCCAAAAACTCCGCCATCCAGGTCTGTCGGGCTAGTGTCGGTATCATAGGCTTGGTCATTGGGGCCAAAAATATAATTGACAACCAGTGACACGTTGGATGCGGGCGTATAATCAATTTCACCCATAAAATTCCAGCCGTTGATCTGTGATCGCAAGCTCTGATTCCATGGGCGCGTAATGCCGGCCCAGAACGACCATTGGCTATTGACCATGTAATCCGCCATGATTCCGGTATTGGTGAACGGAATAGCATCGCCAAATTCATAGGTGTGGGAATAGAAATAGTTAGTGGTCGGATTGATGGTTTCTTCACCCAGCAAAGTCACGAACTTGCCAGCGCGAATCTTCAGGCCGCTTTCCTTGCCGATCGGAATACCGAACGACACATAAAGCTGCTCTGGATCAAACTGGTATTGAGGATATGGTGCGCCATTGGCACTTAGTTCCGCGTTATTCGTGTAGCCGTGGTAGAAGTTCAGACCGTTGGAATGAATATAGCCAGCGTCATAACCATAAAGCATTTCAGCTTTGCCGCCGATCATCCAGCCCGCTTTGCGGAACCCAGGATCGGTCAGATTGATGGAACGCGAAACGGCCAGGTCAAGCTGATCCATCTGAATGTTGTTGCCGCCTTCGGTATCAAACACACGGCCCGGAATCGGGTGGTTCTGACCGGAAAGATTGGCGGTGTAACCAACTTCAATGTATCCGTAGATGTCAAAGCCGGCATTGGAAATATCCTGGCCGAGCGACTGCTTGCCGGCAGGGACCTTATCCAAGCCGTACATCAACAGTGGGTTGGTGTCCACGGGTGTGGCATCCAGCGACGCCGTGCTGGAAGATGCCGCAGTGCCCGCGTAAGACAGACCGGCAGTCGCCAGAATGGCGGCTGCGGTCAACAGCGTGCCCAACGAGCGTTTTACCATAAGACTTCTCCTAAAAAGAGGACAGTAATGCACCAATACTCTTGGTGCCGATAAAGCAAACCCTGTGCCGGGCAGCCTAAATAGAGGGCCAAACCGGCTTTCCAACGCCAATAAGTGGCATTTTGTCATTTCCCATCCGATATTTCGTCACACCCGGTTGCCATAAAGTTCAGCCTTTTGCGCAACCAGCGGACATAAAAGCCCATTTAATGGGCACACTCGGATAGTCTCTCTTCAATCCCGAATTCAAATCTTTCCCATACCAGCGCACTATGCGGCCAGTCGCCGCCTTAATAATTCCAGCCGAGGCTCAGCCCAACCACCGTTGCCTCGCTGTGGCTGCCGGTCGGTTGGGAATAGCGGGTGCCAGCAAATACCTCTTCCACAAAACCACCTACCGAAACCGCGCCGAAGTTCGCCGGAATATTCAGCAATGAATTCGCCGGATAATTGGCGCCAATCCCGACGGTTGATCCCAGATAGCCATCCCGATAGCTGACCTGATTGGCATCCAGACGCTTTTCATTCTGAATCGCCGCCACACTGGCATAAGGATTCAACACCAGACCATTTGTATTGGGAATGGTGAAGGTGGGGCTTAGGCCCGCTTCGTAATATTCACCGGCATTGGCCATGTAATAAGCGCCGTTAAAGTCGAAGCCGACATAAATATATGGATTCAGCGCAATGTTATTCAAAAAGCTCTGTGTATTGAGCGTCGCCTTTACATACACTTCCTGCATGTCGGTCTGGCCGTGGCCACCCTGCACGGGCTGCGCACCGGCTACGGAACTCCAACTGTTCACCGGCGTAATGAAATTGGTATAGCCGGCATCCAGCCCCAGAAGGCTCATCAGATCGTAATGATACCCAATGGTCAGATCCAATTCGGTAAAATCGCTGGTCGGAACGTTGTTGGTATAGGTAGTCCCGCTCCGGACACCCGCGATTCCCTGCTGGAGTGAGTCCATGTACGGTTTGCGGACATTGTTGGAATAATCGGCAAACAATTTCAGGTACACATCACCGAATTGCCGCAAATTCACATCCAGTTCGCTGTTGTTCATCAGATTCAACCGGTTGGGCGCAATATCGCGGTAACGGAACCAGTAATCGTTGGCATAAGAAAATGTCGTTGAAAGCGTGAACGGTGCGGTACTTGCGCCGGTGGTCTGCTGGCCGGGTGCAAGGGGGTTGGCGGCCAGGTTCGCAATATCGTCCAGCGAAAGCGTGGGCGCGGAAAATGGGTCCGCGCCCAAAACCGGGGCAGAGGCCATCAAACTGGCCTTTGCACCGAATGCACAAATAAATGCTATACCGGCGAAGGCAATCCCGGCAATCCGGTTTTGCGGCTTTCTGTTGTAGCCAAAGCAGCCCATAACGCCTTCCTGAAAAACTGCGGGTGCAATCCAACCGGATTCCAAGTGATCTACCAGACCACAGTGCCGCGTTCAATTCTTAAGTTTGGCACGAACGTTACCAGACCATACGGCCCGAACATTCATTGGTTCGGAAAACCAAACTTACATAAACTGTCCGAATATTCGGAACAATTCAAACGCCCGCATCCATCGGGCTGTTGGAAAACAATCTGGAGCCAAGCACATATTCCGGCTCTGTTAACAGCTTGGACAACCCCTGCCAAAGCCGCCGCTTGGTTATTCCGCATGCACGGCAAGCAGGTGCTTACCCGCCTGGCCGCTAGAGCCGATAAAAACGTTATCGGCTCCCTGCCGGAAAATAGAGCAATAAAAACCGCGCCATTGCCCGGCCATTGAGCGGAATTCTAATGGCTTGCGCTAAGAATGCAAGTGATTCTGACTAACAATTTGATAATATTTCGTAAATACGATTAATTCTATCCAAATTGTCGTACCCATGCCAATTCTCCCACATTTTTATCCCCTGAATTATTCTCCCCGACAGTCTGGTGTGCGCGGAAACAGGGCACTACATTAAAAAAACGGCAGCCGCGACCACAGTCGTCCAAAGGCCGTTCTTGTCTCCCTCGGCGGTTTGAACAATATTCCGCGTCCGCACCACATTGCCGCTCATACGGTAAATCTCTTTGCGCTCGTCGTAATTTCTCTGCGGGTCAAATTCGATGCCCAGTGTCATGGCCAGCATTGTGGCGGCCATGTCTTCCACATAATCGCCGGTCTTTTCTTCCGTAAGGCCATAGCCGGTATGACGGGCGATGTACCCGTACTGGTCGCGGATAGGCATCGCCACGCCTATCCCGGAGCTTAGCAGGCGGTTAGGCTCGTCACTGCTTGATTCACTGATGACGCCAAACGCCACCTGGCCGGGAATAAGTTTCCGGATGCCCTCAGTCACTCCAATAATTTTGCAGCGGGCGGGCAGAATGCCCGAAACTTGAACAAGATTAAACTTCTCTATACCTGCATGTCTTAACGCAAGCTCCGCGGATTGAGCCTTATACCGGTGACGGCCCACCCCTTTGGTGAAAAAGACGCGGGTCGGTATCGGTGCGGTCCATTCATGCGCCATCTGACAGAGCCTCCGGAAACCCGCCGACGGCGGGCCATATTTCCGCTTTGATTTTCAGCTGGAGGCAACCCGTTACGCCGCCGACCGCAAAGCATGACATAATTATAAAGCGCCCGCCGCCAACCCGCACGTTTCTTGCCTAAAAGTCGCCGGCACCAAATCCAATGGCACGCATCCGCCCGCGTTGTCAGGGTTTTGCACACTTCCTTTAAACGCCCCGATCAGCTTTCTATCAGTTCCACTTTCGGGCTGCGCCAGACCGGTGAGATATATCCCTCCACCTTTCTTTGTTCCCGTCAGCCAACGGTTGCCGCGTGCGGATCCACCCGTGTCCGCCGCAGACGAAGCGCATTGGTTATGACGGAAACAGAACTTAGACTCATCGCGGCGGCGGCGATCATTGGACTTAGCACCCAGCCGGTCCAAGGGTACAAAACGCCCGCAGCCAAATTATT
>JAJZOA010000174.1 GCA_021852225.1 Planctomycetota bacterium | reverse complement strand
GATGGCGGCGGGCTGGCAATATCTTTTCATAAAAGGACAGGCTGCGTTCCAGCAGCGACGCCTGGTTCCAGAGCGCAAAATGTGCACCATGCCACCAGTGCATTTCCAGATGGAATTTGCCAAACCAGGAATTGCAGGTCAAACCGGTTTCCTGCGGCGGCAAGTGACCGCTGCAGTTAATGCGCGTCAGGTACTTCGAAAGTACAATTCTGCGTTCCAGTTCCATCCATCGCGTATCCCGGCTTTGGGAAAGATCCACCGCACCGCCGGAACACCAGAAATTTCGCCACATTGCACCGGCGGCGGCCACCGATTCGGCCATGGACGGCAATTCAGCTGCGATAGGCTTTGGCGACCAGGCCACGGCAAATTCCAGTATGTCCTTGGCCGTTCGCGGCGCAAGAACAAAATGATGGGGTTCGGTTTGCTTTAAATCTCCGTGCTGCCATTCCGCGGCGGCACAATATTGTGTGGCGTCCAAGGTGCAGGTGAAATTTGCACGTCGTGGGCCGGTCCGTGTCATGACCGTTTTATGCGCCTGGGGATGCGACCAGTCGGCACCGTTGCCGCCCCATGCGTTGGATGCATATGGAAATGCCAGCAATATTTTTAATCGCCCCGTGCGCAGCAGTGGCGAATCAATTCGCACACCAATATGATCCAGCTTTCCGTGGCAGCAGGTTTGCACGCGCACCGGTTGTCCGCCAAATATAAAATGACTTTCCAGTTGTCCGGTCCACAGGTCCAGCGTCTGCACCGGTGTATGGATATCGGTCAGCGTTGCCGGTCGTCCGTTACCGTCCGTCAGAATCAGGCCGATCCTGCCCAGATTCATGCGGGTGGTCCGGGCGTAAAGAAAATTGGCCTCGTTTATCAGGTCAGGCGTGCGTCCGCTTAGCAGATACGGCACCGGCCGGCCGCAGCAATCCTTCAGCAGCGTGGTCGGATAGGTCGAATCTGTCCAGTCGTGAGGATCCGGCTGGTTATGCCAGCCCCAGTGCGAGAGAGTTGAAAGCGGGATTCCACGGTTGTAGTCGTTCTGAAATGTCTGCAACCCGGTAATGTCCGCGCCAAAGGCAAAATTTCCATTCCCCACGGTAAGAACATTTAATGTATCCATATTATTAAATGTGGGGTTGTGACGTTGCACCAGTTTACGTCGGTCTATGTGTGGCGCCCCCGTCCGGTCGCCGGTACCGGGTACCCAAGTGGCACAGCCGTCATTGGCAAGTATGGCACCGGCGGCTATTGTGCCCATGCCCGTTTTTAGAAAAGCTCTGCGGTCCATTATTCCATCCTTGCCTTCAAGTGAGCCGCGAAACAGGATATTGCCCATTGCCACTTTCCCGGCATTCGCCCATTATAGCGATCCAACAAGATGTTCAATTGAACCATTGGCTGTGTGGGTGACACGATATGCCGGGGGCATTGGTGGAAGAAGAACGGCGGCTCATGGATGAGCGACCTTCGCCCTTTTCTTCCAAAACCAGCTGTGTGAATTCCAACAATCGAAAGCCCTTTTTCACTCCGTCTTTTCTTCGTGTCATTGTGGTGAGAATCGGCTTTTGTTCCATGCGTATTATTCATTGGCCATTACTCTTGTGCTGTTGGATTTAGCCGTGGCGCGTCGGCAAAAAATTCACCGCAGGGGACGCGGAGGAACGCAGAGGATTTGAAATTTGTCTGCTTGGTGTGATGTCGCTGATTATTATTCCCAATGACCCGGCGCGGTCCGGGTACCAATCGCAAACCAAATGTGTTGTAACCTCTGTGATACCCTGCGTCCTGGGCGGTGAACGACGCTGCGTTAATAATAAATGAGCAGAATTTTGCGACAATATTGTGAGGATAGGCCAACGGACGTGTGGTGTTGATGATTGCCAATGAAGAAAGGGAAAACCGTGGATACAAGATTCACCGTCATAAGCGATGCAACGCAGCCGCATGAGCGAGCCTCGAAACTGCCGGGACTGTCTCCAGCGCAGCGAATGGTAAAAACAATGGAAAACCCTGTATTTACAGGTGCTTTGCAAAGTTTGTGCGGGGAATTTTGGCTTAATATTCCGTTACGATATTTTTTATCTGCACGCCACCATAAGGGATGGATGCCGCGTGCCCATCGCAATACAGCACATTGCCCTGGCCATTGGTTGCCGAAGACGACATATGCCGGAACCGCAAGCCCGTTCCAAAAATAAAATTCGATCCAAAATCGGTATTTCCGGTTGAGTTGCCGGTCAGACCCTTGGCCGGTATGTGATAGTCCGGATTGCCCAGATAGGGGGCGGCAAAGCCATCCTCCTGCCAGTCAAAAATCGGCCATGCGCTTCCAGAAGGCGAATATTGATTCGCGTCGCCAATGGCGATAGTCTGTGCGGGGCGCGGAATCGCGGAAAGTTTTTGGAGCGGCCACCAGTCCGGATCGCCGGCATTTGAATTGCTTGTAGTAAAAGGATCGTATTTGAATACGTTTGGATTTGCCGCGTATGTAAAATCCCACATGTTGTTGATGGGATTGACGCTTGCCGGACAGACATACAGGCCGGCAAACGCATGTTGCAGGCCGTTAGGCGGAGGCCAGTTACCGCTCCGCTGGCTTTCATTGTAATTAAACAGCATGGCGTACCAGTTGTTGCCAGTGTTGCCACCCGGATCGTAACCAAATGGCACCGCGTCCTGGTAGCTGCTTGCATATTCGTTCAGGATTTGCCCCATAGATCGCAGATTGGCAAGGCATTGTGTACTCATCCCCAATTGATGAGCCATGCCCAGCGCCGGCAGCAACAGGGCTATCAGCACCGCGATAATGCTGATGACGACCAGCATTTCGATCAGTGTAAACGCACGATGAATAGGCCTGCGCCGGCCGGTTCGCAATCTTGCCATGATAGATACACCTGTCACAACTTCTGACATTCCCTGACGCATATTTATCGGCATGGCAGACTGCCGCCATGACAGAATTGAGGGCAAACGGAGGAACTTTCAATCAGGGTTTTCGCCGATAATCCGCATGCGAGCCGCAGTTAAGGAATAAGGGGAATATTTCCGGACGTCGGCGGGTGTACCTGCATTTGCGTGTCGCATACAATGCCCTACCGGAAACAGATGGCTGGTCCGGGCGGAACTTCCCGGCAGAGGATGTCAATTGGCGGCGGCAACAGATCCATCGGATTATCCCGAACTGCGCGAAGCGGATGCGGCGGGGCTGGTGACCCCACAGGCGACGCGGCCGGTCGGTCGGCCGTCGGAAATGGGGAAGGCCAAATCAGGCCGTAAAAGCCTGGTGACGGGGGAGCCTACCTATGGCCTGATCTTACGCATTGCCGCGCCCGCGATTGGCGAACAGGTGCTGGGCGCTTTAATTGGCCTGACGGATGTTGTGATTGCCGGGCATTTGCCGGGAAACGCGGACGTAGTTTCCGCCGCGAGTGCCGCCGTTGGCCTGATGACATATTTGCAGTGGTTTGCAGGCTTAATGACCGCGGCGATGGCCACCGGGGCGACGGCGATTGTGTCGCGGGCGATCGGATCGCGGAAAATAAGGGTGGCCAACCGGGTTGCGGGCACCGCGATTTCCGCGGCATTTATCGTATCCGTAAGCACCTCAATTTTGATGTTCATTTTTGCGCAGCAGATTGCGACCGGATGTGGTTTGACCGGGCTTGCGGCGGTATTCGCCGCGCAATATCTGCGGATCATGGTGGTAACCATAAGCCTTCAGACATCAGGCCAGATCGGCATGGCGGCGGTGCGCGGAGCCGGCGACACTGTGCGACCGATGCGAATTACGCTGCTGGTGATGCTGGTAAATCTGGTTACTTCCAGTGTGTTTACGTTTGGATGGCTTGGCGCGCCGGCATGGGGCATTCAGGGTGATGCGTTCGGCACAATGCTGGCATACCTCGCGGGGGGAATATGCACAGCTGTGGTGTTGCTGGGAAATTCTACCCCGTTGCGCATACGGCTGCGGCATTTGAAAATAGTTCCGCATGTTCTGATGCGGATTCTGCGGATCGGTGTGCCAAGCTGGCTGGAAGGCATTCTGCTGTGGGGTGGCCAATTCCTGATTGTGATTTTTGTCATGAATGTCCGGACGGATCCCAATGGGTTTACGCTTGCCGCCCACAGCGTGGTGCTGCGAATTGAATCCCTTTCCTTTTTGCCGGGGTTTGGGTTTCAGATTGCCGCTTCGGCGCTGGTGGGCCAGTATCTGGGAGCGGGCAAACCGCGGGAGGCAAAGCGGGCGGCCATTCTGGCCAACACGTTGGGCTGCCTGACAATGACTCTTCTGGCATTGCCAATGGTTCTGGCACCGCATTTTATGCTTTCGCTGCTGGTCAATTCGCCGCCAGTGGTGGCAGTGGGCCTGTGGCCAATGATAATCGCCGGGCTGGCGCAGCCAGGCTTTGCGGTGGCGATTGTGCTGTCCGGCGCGATTCGGGGCGCTGGCGAAACCGTGCTGCCTATGATTAACACAGTAACGGGAATTTTTATTGTGCGGTTGGGCGTGTTGGGAATCTGTTTGTGGTACATGGCGGCGCACCAGATTTCTGGTGCCAATTTAACCGCAGTCTGGATCGCTATTTTTGTGGACTTAAACTATCGGGCGCTGTTCAGCTATGTCATATTTCATCGCGACAAATGGCTTTCGCATAAGGTCTGACGGGTCAGGCCAGACGGGCCGAAATCATCCACTGTCCTGGACTGTAGGTGGGGGGGCGAAAAAGGAGGTTGAGAGTCGCAGATAATCCGACAAGGGTTACGTTCAGCGAGGAATTGTCGGATGAGTGGACGATCAGTCGGCCGCGGTCAATTTGTGTGACATGGCCACGATTATTGGAAATTGGGCCTTGGTAATCCAGGTAAATTCGGCGGTGGTCGGGCAGGGGATATGCGGGCAGCCACCGAGGGGCCTGGTCGGGCGGGCTGGGCCAGGCGGAGGGCGGGCTGTGAATTCGCCATGTGGCCAAACCTGTTTTACCGGGTAATTCCAGCAAAAGGTCCCAATGCGTATCCTGTGGTGTCACATGCCGGAGAATTGCAAAGGCCAAATTTTGGCCGTCAGAGGGGCCATCGCCCGGCGCAGTGACCGGGGAAGCGGGGGGGGAGAATTTGCTGGAGTCTTGCCAAACCACGGTTCAATGATACCATCAGTAAATGGAAAACCTAGCGGAGTTCAACATGACCGGAAAAATGATGCGGATTAAGGCTTGTTCTTCAATAACGAAGAAACTATTCACCCTTGCAATTGTTATTGGCGCTGGCGCGCTGGCCGGGTGCCAATCACCCGCGATGAAGTTGCGCAACGAAGGGCTGCGACTCTATCACCAGCATAAATATGCCGCGGCATTGGTAAAATTCAACCAGTCTCTGAAATACAACGAATCCCAGCCGAGGGGTAATTATTACGCGGGCGCATCGGACTACATGCTGGGCCGGTATGAACAGTCGCAATATCACTACAAAATGGCGTGGCGCGTGGATCCCAATTATGGTCACGTGAAGAGCGCCTTGGCTGAAGCACTGATTAAGAGTGGCAAGCCCAATGAGGCAATGAATTTTCTGGAACGCGATGCGGCGCTGACCCAGCGGCCGGCGGGGCGGCTTCGCGTGGCACGGTTCTATGAAAAACTTGGTGATCTGGATGATGCCCGGGCGAACTATATGAAGGCGGCCCAAATGGCGCCGTCCGATGCGAACATTCAATTGCAGACTGCGCAGTTTTTTGACCGGATCGGGCAAAAATCCTTAGCCGGGAAATATTACTCCAGGGCTTACAAAATAAATCCGGCGCTGCCCGGCCTTGTCCCGGCGATGCTTCATGATGGTTTAACCATATCCGACGTTTATGGGCCTGCCACGACGCGCCCCTGCTCCTTGGCGGAATGAACAGGCCTATTGAATGTGGCCGCAGGTCAAAAAACTTTGCGGTCGCAGTTGGGTAATGGGTTCTTCGCAGATAATCGAAAACATTCTGGTGCGGCTGGGTGCAGCGGTATCCAGACGCGCTCCTTGCAGGTCTGAATTATGATCGAATCCGCCAGTCATCGATGTATTGAACTGCTAGAGGCTGATCGCGATGTGCTGTATTCGACTGCCCAAAGTTGCGCGGCGCCTGACTATGCTGAGAGCCTCCTTCAACAGGCGGTTCGTCAGGTATTTAAGGAGTTTGTGGAACAAAAAGTTTCCGAGCGGGATTTCCCGCAGCAGGTAATAGCGGTGTTGCAGCGGAATCGGACCGTCTCGCCGGAAAGTACCCGATTGCAAACCGTAAACGCAGGCGTCATGCCTGCTGGTGCGTGGGCAAGATTAACGGCGGCGGTGCAGATAGAAGCGGCACGGCTGGGCGGCGCGGCGGAACAGTCGATGCTGGCATATGACCCGCTGCTGGCACCGAAAAAGAAGAAATCCTCTGATGATGATCTGGTTGAGGGATTCAACCTTTCCCCATGGACGCGATTTGTGGTGGCTGCCGCGATTGTGCTGTTTATCGGAATTGTGGCTTCCATTATTTTAACGACACATGCGGAAAGTAAGCCCGCGGCCAACCCCTCTGCAGCGTCAATGCCTCGTGGAACGACGGGTGCAGTCCCCGCGGACAGAATGGTACACCCGTAAATGGCCGGACAGATGCAGCAGACAGGCAATGGTTCTCCTCCGCTGGTAAGTCGTTTTACGGTGCAGACGCATCGCTTTGATATTGCCGGCCGCACACTGGATATTATCGCGCCTAAAGACCCGGATTCACTGCTGGATGATCCGGTAACCGAACGGCGTTACAAAGCGGATAATTATTTACCCTACTGGCCGGTAATTTGGCCCAGCAGTCTGATGCTTGCTCATCGGATTGCCCAGTCCGACGAATCTCCTCCAGCGAGCAATGCCGGAGGCGCTTGTCGGCCGCGGGCACTGGAACTCGGATGTGGACTGGGCATTGCGGGCGTGGCCGCTGGATGGCGCGGTTGGCATGTAACATTTACCGATTATGATCCTGAGGCGATCGATTTTGCCCGGCATAATGCGGCGATTAACCAAATAAAAACCGATGCGGTGGACGCGTTTCAAATGGACTGGCGAAGTCCGGTTGAAAAAAAGTTTGACTGGATTATTGCATCAGACGTGTTGTATGAGCGGCGGCTTCACGCCATTTTGCTAAACGCCATTAAACGACTGCTGGCACCCGGGGGCACCGTATGGATCAGTGATCCTGGCCGCAACAGTGCGGAAGATTTTCCGATACTCGCGGTGCTGGAAAATTTCACCGTCAGTGAGGGGCCGTTGAAATGGCATGGAGATCCGGGGGTACAGAAAGATGGCATGCTTTATCGGCTGACGATTCAGTAAACAGGTCCGCTGCCGGAGAATGTGGTATGGCCACAACCCGCTTTTATATTCCAAACCTTGGCTTGGGCGAAACAGCCCTGCCGGACGATCAGGACCATCATGCGCGGCATGTGCTGCGGATGCGGGATGGTGAGACGGTGATTGCCTTTAATGGCCGCGGCTTTTGGGCGACGGGGCGACTGGTCATCGGGCGGCGCGAAAGCCGTTTCATAACCGCTGGGCCGCTGCGACAGGATTTGCCTCCGCGCGTGCGCGTGACTGTGGCATCGGCCACGCCCAAGGCGGATCGAGCAATGCAAATGGTCGAGCAATTAAGCCAGATCGGCGTGCAGCGGCTGGTCTGGCTTAACACGGAATTCGCCGTCGTGCATCCAGATAAGGAGGGCGGAAAAATGGCGAAATTCCGTCGCGCTGCCGCGGAATCAGCCAAGCAGTGCGGGCGCAATTTTGTGATGGAAATTGACGGGCCTGTCGCCTTGGTCGACCTTCTTAGCCAGGCCGGAGCGGACACGAATGACTTTTTGTGGGGCCAACCGACTGCGGAAAAATCGATTTTTGAATGGCTGATCAAAACGGCTGACTTAAAAGCTGCCGTCGATGGTCATATCAGCACGGACGGCGGGAAACCTGCAAGTTATGCTCCCACGGTATTGATCGGGCCCGAGGGCGGATGGAGCGACACGGAAACCAGGCTGCTTTCCGCCGACCACCGTGTGCACGCGGTGCGTCTTACTTCAACAGTGCTTCGTATGGAAACCGCAGCGGTGGTGGCGGCGGCGATAATCTCCTGCGCGGCCGGCAACTGAAACCATCGGTCGTCCAGTCGCGTTATCAATAATGTCAGATTTCGCAATGTGCCATTATTTTCAGTGCTCGGAATGCACGTTTATCTTACCCAGTGACCAGGCACCCATTGATACCGCCCCCAGCGTGGACGCCAGACATAATGCTCGCGTATCCAGACAGCGCCGGGCCAGGGCGCTGCGGGAACATAATACGCCCCCGGTGGCGGGGGTGGCGGACCGGGCGGCCCCGGACGTGCGACCACCACAGTGCGACATCCTGCGGAAAAAAGTGATCCGGTCAGTACGGCACCGGCAGCAAGTATGGCGAATGACTTCATGGGAACCTCCTGTTGGTGAATAGACGGCGGTCGGGTCGTCCGCGAAACTAACGGCCAGAGAATCCAATAGTTGCACCGCGTCGTCAACATTTTTTTGGAATATTTGAGGCCGCTTTTTTTAGGGGGCCATTTCACGTAGGCTATCTGCAACGAAGCCGGGGACGGGAATTTGAGTCCGATAAACGTCTATCTTCCGGAGTGAATAAATGCTCGCATTGAAATGTGTTGATTTGCACAATGCCGGCCGACGGCAACATCGCTGGTATGGCGGTCTTTTGGCCGGTGGATCGAGTCTGTTCTTGATATTAGCTTCCGGAAAAGCTTTTGGTCTGGCTATTATCCCGACATTTGTAAACGGCGCCGGTCAGACTTGGAACACCACCGAAGAAACGGTGGTGGATGAAGCAATTGCGAGTTGGACCGGCCGGATTCTGGATAATCAGACAGTGAATGTGTCCCTGGACTTCACCAATGCAGGCACCAGTTCCAATACCTATCTGGGTGAAGCTGTGACATCTTATTCGGAATTTGATGGAACGGATATTTATCCCTGGACGCCCGGCGTGACCCAGGTGATTCATATTAATGCCGATGCGATGACCTCGGGTATATCCGGCGATACATTGGCTTTTATCGATCAGAGCGGGACTGTCGCCAACAATCAATTTGACGCATTAAGTATTTTGCGTCATGAAATGGGGCACATGCTGGGGTTTGTGGACGGGATTTATTACGATAATTTTGGCCTGACCACACAAGTGGATAAATATGCGTCCCATGTTACGGTTAGCGGTTCGGCGGCAACCTTCGATCTGGGCGGTTTGAATGTTCCGCTGGACAGTTCCAGTGATATAGACCATACCTCCGCCAGCGGTATTACCGCCGGCGATCTGATGAATCCAGCGCTGCCCAACGGCACGCGCCGC
>JAJZOA010000249.1 GCA_021852225.1 Planctomycetota bacterium | reverse complement strand
AATTCCGGTCATATTTTGGCCGCCGGTAACCGATTAATAGCCGCTGCGGCAGCGCCTTCGCAAAACGACACGCACCTGAGCAATCAGCAGTTGGAGGCACCGCATTCATGTCCCAAATCGCGCCTGCAGACGTATTTTTCGTATTCGCGACGCATTGACCTGACTGTCCTATCGCCTTAAACTCTTTATGGCGTTGGCACGGGTTATAGGATGTCAGGCGCGGACGGCGGCGCGGCGAGCGTCAACCGGCCGGGTTTTGCGGCAAGCCTGTGGTTACCGCGAGGGGTCAGGGGACAGGGTCAGGAAAGGGTTAAGATCGAATGACGGCATTCGTGGGTTTTATGTTCAACACTTTGTATTTGCTCGCGCTCGGCGTGCTGACGGTATATGGGGTTCATCGCTATTGGCAGGTAGTGCTGTATTACAGGAAATCGGGCAACAAGCCGGTGCCTGCGAATCGGTTTGCCGATTGGCCCGCCATAACGGTTCAATTGCCCTTATTTAACGAACGGTTTGTCGCGGCGCGTGTGATTGAAGCCGCATGTAAAATGGATTATCCGCGACACCTTCTCCAGGTACAGGTACTGGATGACTCCACTGACGATTCAGCCGATATTGCTCGCGAAACCTGCCATAAAATGGCCGCCGCCGGTCATAATGTGGAGTACATTCATCGGACCAACCGACAAGGCTATAAGGCCGGTGCACTGGAAAACGGGCTGGCCACGGCCACCGGAGAATACATTGCCATTTTCGATGCGGATTTTGTTCCCCAACCACAGATGCTGAAGAATACCATCCATTATTTTACCGATCCGGCGGTGGGTTGCGTGCAGACCCGTTGGGAACATCTCAACCGGTGGCATTCCTTGCTTACCCGGTGTCAGGCCATCTTTCTGGATGGGCATTTTGTCATTGAACACGCCGCCCGCAGCCGAAGCGGCCGATTTATTAATTTTAATGGCACTGGTGGAATATGGCGTAAAACTTCCATCGCGGCAGCAGGTGGCTGGCAGCATGATACCCTGACCGAAGACATGGACCTTTCCTATCGCGCACAGATGGCCGGATGGCGCATCGTATTTCTGTCAGAAGAAACATCCCCGGCGGAACTGCCGCCGGAAATCGCCGCCTTCAAACAGCAACAGCACCGCTGGGCTAAAGGACATGCACAGACCGCCGTTAAAATTCTTCCTCGGCTTCTTGCCTCGTCCCTGCCGTTGAAAGTTAAAATGGAAGCACTTTTTCATTTATCCGCTGGAGCGGCTTATCCGCTGGCGGTGCTGCTTTCAATACTGGTTTTTCCGACATTTTATTTCGGCGGCCCAAGCATTTTGTCACCGCAATCACCGGTGCTCTGGGTTACACTTATGTGCCTGTTTGCGGTTCTAACGCTTTCAGCCAGCACGTTTTATGTGGTGGCGCAGCGGGAAATTGAGCAGCATTGGGTTCGTTGCATTTTTCTGGTACCGCTGCTTATGGCGGTGGGAACAGGCATAAGCCTGGGCAATGCGCTGGCGGTTCTGCAGGGGCTTTTTGGCCATCAAAGCGAATTTGTCCGTACACCAAAATATGGCATTGACGCAGGGGAAAGCCGCGACGCCTGGAAGGTTCGCGCCGTAAAATTCAAGCGAAAGGCCAACTGGCTGGCCTATGTGGAACTTTTGCTGGCGCTGTATCTGTTGATTTGCATTGGCATTTCCATAGCCACAGAGCGGGCGATGCTCTGCATCCCATTTCTGATTATTTTCATGTCCGGCTATCTGTATGTCGGGTTTCTTTCGTTCCACAGCCAGTGGCTTGGCGGTCGGCCCGTGCCCGAAAATGTCGCGATGCCGGTCGTGGCCTGAACCTTGAATGCCGCGATCGCGTATGGCTTCTTGCGGACTGCGGGTCTTTTGTGGTTATCAGGTTTAATATCCATCGGTTGGGCTTTTTAAGGAGTCAAGGCTATGCGTAAGAACTCATCCACACAACGCTTTTCCGGATATGCCAGAATCGGCACGGCACTCTCGCTGGCCATGGTGGCGATACTGGTTGTCATAAACCTGGTTGGCGGCGGCTGTGCCAAAGCGCAAACCACTCCTGCGCCCGCCCCGGCGGCCGCGTCCAGTTCGCTACCGCCGGTTTATATACACATGAATGGCTTTAATGCATTTGTTGAATCGGTGGTGGCCGTGCGCCCGGGTCAGCCGGTCATTTTTGTGGATGAAGATACCGGCGCGCATACTATTCAGGGTTACAATCCCGCGACCGGTAAACCGACAAAGCTTTTTGGAATGGTCATGGGAACCAAAGGGCCCGGGCATAAAATTTCCACATTTACCTATGTGCCGAAAACCCGGGGTATTCATTTCTATTACTGCACCATGCACGCCATGTTGGAGAAGGTCTATCACCACACGGTTCAGCCGGCTCATCGGCCGACCGCCCATGGTTTTGCCGGCGCAATGGCTGGGGAAATTATCGTCACCAAAGATGCCACTTTGCTGGCACAAAATCCGGCGACTTGCGGCAAAAAGATTCTGTCCGATTATTTCGGAGGATAAATCTTTACGCGGCACAGGGTGGCAGTCCGTGAAAGCCACCGGCCTTCCTGGCAGCAGTCGCCCGGGCGAAACGGGGAGTTTGACGGATGCAGATATTCACACTCGGTCTGAATCCCGCGATTGATCGGATCGTGGGCTGTGAGGTGCTATGTCCTGGTGCTCATCAATCGGTCAGCCTGGAGGCCGAATTTGCCGCCGGAAAAAGTGTAAACGTCAGCAGGGCGCTTGCCCTGCTGGGCATAGATTCCATGGCCACCGGATTCATAGGGCATCATGATGGCGAATTTTTCATTCGCGAGCTGGCATCCCTTACGCCGGGAACAGTGCGTTCCAGTTGGGTCGTGGTGGGGGGCGGCACACGAAATAATCTGACTATTCTTGAATCCCGTTCAGGACGTGAAACCCATTTGCGCCAGTCCGGTTTTTCGGTCAGCCTCCACGATATTCTTGAACTCCGCGATCGCCTTGTTCGATTGCTTGACCCCGGTGATTGGGTGGTGCTGGCCGGCAGCCTGCCGCGGGGAGTTAACGATAGCGATTTTCTGGACATTCTAACCCTTCTGGAAACGCGACAGGTGCGGATTGCACTTGATACCAGCGGCCCGCCGCTTGGGTTGGGCCTCCGACGTCCCACCTGGCTGGCTAAGCCAAATCTGACTGAGCTTTCAGAGGTCATCGGAGAACCGGTTCGCAACGATCCGCCCGCCATTGTCGCGGCGGTACGAAATGCCGGGCTGACTGTGGAAAATATCCTGGTAAGCCGCGGCGAGCAGGGGGCAATCCTGATTGAACTAAAGGGAGGCGGACGTGCCTGGAACTGCCGCTGTCCTTGTGACTTGCCGGTGATACGAACCGTGAGTTGCGGCGATCATCTGCTGGCCGGATATGTGGCAGGGGTTGTGAGGGGTCTTGATCCCCCATCCGCCCTCGGATTTGCTGTGGCTCTGGCCACCACTCGGGCGGTCTCGAAAGATTACCAATCGTTTGATTCAGGTATTTTTTCACAACTCAGCGCGCGTGCAGGCGTTGAACTGATAACGTAATGCCGGGGGCGATCACCGGGCCGTGGCGGCTTTGACCGTTCTCTGTTTCAGCTGGTCATTGGGGCAGGAGCGTCCTCCATGAAGCGCGCCGAGTGGAATTTAAAGAATATCATCATATACGCCGGGGCCGCAGTGGCGCTTTGTGCGGCCAGCCCAACGCCTGGTCGTGCAGTTCCTCGGCGAATCCATGGCGGTGGGCATGGAATGAAAGTGGATAGATCGCAAGCCGTTGAACAGGCGATTCGTCGCGGTGTGGCATATCTATTGCGACATGAACGCAAGGGGCACTGGAGGTACGCCGGCGTGCCATGGAATCCGGTCAGCGAAGGCGGAAAAACGGCGCTGATTCTTGAAGCGCTGTTGCAGGTGGGGCAAAGTATTCATCTGCCTTCGTTATATATCTTTTCACCGGCCATGCAATCCGCGATAAAATCGGTAGCGGCATTGCGTGTGAACGCGACCTATGTTGCCTCATTTCAAGCCAACGCGATGAACCTGCTTCCCGCAAAACGAGCCTATCGGCAGGCTCTTTTTTGGGACGCCCGGTATCTGCTGCACGCCATGAGCCGAAGCGGCGGATACACCTATCGTGGCCCGATTGACGCAATAGGGGGTTACCATGCCCATGGTTGGGACAATTCCAATACGCAATATGGTGTGCTGGGCATGTGGGCGTGCGCTTCGGATGGTCTTGAAATACCGATTCGTTATTGGGTAAAGGCGCGGTCGCATTGGGTTCGCACACAGTTTCTCGATGGCACGTGGGATTACAACCGCGGGCCGCGCGATAATTATTCCGCCACGTCGCGCGATGCCCAAACCATGACGCCGGCGGGCATTGCAAGCCTGTTGATTGCCGAGAGCTTTCTTCATCGTAATGCGGCATTGAGTTCGCCGCGCCAGGTGCATGTTATTCGCGGATTGCACTGGCTTAACCGGCATTTCAATCCGAACACGCAAAATTTCTACGCGCTTTATGGCGATGAACGTGTGGCCCTGGCCGCGGGCCTGCAGACTATTGCGGGAATGAACTGGTACAAGGCCGTGGCTGCGAATCTTTTGGCGCGGCAATTGCCCGATGGAAGCTGGAAGTCAGATTTTGTAGGCTCCGATGCACAAATAAGTACCGCTTATGCGCTGCTGATTCTGGCGCGCGGTCTGAATCCAATTCTGATAAGCAAGTTGCAATATTCGACAAATTTCAGTGGTCAGTGGAACGCCCGCCCGTTTGATGCCGCCAATTACACCGCCTGGGTCACGCGCGAATTTGAAAGCCCGATGAACTGGCAGGTGGTGCCGCTGCAATCGTCGGTACGCGGCTGGCTCAGTTCGCCCATTCTGCTGATTTCTGGAAGTCATGATCCACATTTTACAGCAAAAGACCTGCAGAAATTTCACGCATTTACCCAGGCAGGCGGGTTAATATTTGTCAGTTCAGATGGCAATTCCCAGGCTTTCTTTCACGCCATGATTTCCTACGCGAACGAATCCTGTGCCGGTCTTTATACGGCCCGGCCGCTGCCGCCAAAAAGCCAGATATACGACCTGCAACCGTGGTACCGCCCCCGAAGGCCAATGAACTTGTGGGGGCTTTCCAATGGCGTACGATACGAATGGATCATAAGCCCGATCGATTTTGGGGGTGCCTGGCAGCGGCAGTCCATTGCAAGTCGCGCCTTTTGGCAGATACCAACCAACATTTATCTGTATGCCACCGGAAAGGAGCCGCTGGCGAACAGACTGCAATCGCTGGCAATTCGCCCGGCGCGTGCGCCGGCCAAGCGGTCTATCACCATGGGACTGCTTAAATACAGCGGAAACTGGAATCCGGAACCGGGGGCGTGGCCAAGGCTAAAAGCGTTCGCCGTCCGCGAATACTCCACTGCGATTCACATGCCTGCCGTTACACCCCGCCAGTTGTCCGTGAAAAAAATGCCCATTGTGCATCTTACCGGCACGGGAAATTTGGACTTTTCTGCCGTGGACATTGCCTTTCTGCGGCATTACGTTCGCACGGGCGGATTGCTGTTTGTAGATGCCGCGGGTGGTAACACCGCATTCACCCATTCTTTCGTCAGACTGGCCGGGGCCATATTTCCGTCGCATCCTTTGCAGCGGATCGATGCAAATTCTGGGTTGTTTGGCGGGACCTATCCCGGTGGCGTGTCCATTGAGCACGTCACCTTTCGCAAATTTGTGAGAGCCACAATTGGAAATATGAAAAGGCCGCATTTAATCGGTGTGCGCTGGCATGGCCGCTGGCGGATTATTTTTTCGC
This sequence comes from Planctomycetota bacterium, assembly GCA_021852225.1. The sequence goes on along the minus strand of JAJZOA010000249.1, from coordinate 3,693 downwards.
GCTTTGATATTACCGGTGGATTGCTGGGCACCAATACTTGGGGCATTTGGGGATATTCGCCAGCATCTGCCCAAACCATAATGCGAGATGTACTTCTTTTTTCGTTAAATGGTCAGAGGGTGTCGCCGATTACAATTCCAGCCACGGTATCCGCTGGCAGGCCTTCCGTGGGCATGCACCCGGCCGTTGAACCGCGCCGAGTGGTCCACGCAGTCGCTGGACCGGCGGCGGTCGGTCCGAAGTACCCGGCCTATATTGCCAGACCGCTGCCGAAGCCCACGCAAAAGTTAATTCCCGCTCCGATCGCGAATCTGGAAGCACAGATTAAGGGGTTAAAACAGTAAATTGCACGGTCAGACGTTGTGCGCTCATGGCTTTAATGGACGGATGCTGGCCGCCAAATTGGTCATAAAGCAGGAACATTGTTTGACTTGGCTCAAAAGCATCCCTAGTATCCTCCAACGCGCACGGTGTGGGTATTGAGCTTTTGAAAGAAATGGGGCGGCCAATGGGTAAAGAAGATATATTTGCCGGACGGGTCAAGCAGATTCGTGGTAAGGCTAATCAGGCGGTGGGCAAAGCAACCGACGATAAGCGCCAGCGTGTCAAAGGCAAAATGCAGGTCGCTGCAGGCGAAATTCAAGAATTCATCGGCAAAAATTCGCGTGGCAAAACCGTCCGCAAATAGCCATCACCGAAGACCACACGACTGCGGCACTTTGCATTGCAAATGGCTGGCATTGCCAGCGTCCGGCGGTTGAATCGGTCGAGTATTTTCGGCGTGGCGGATCGCCAGCCGGCGGGTGGGTCAAAAAATCACGCTCCGATTCGGCCGCAAGCGATTAAGTGAGGTATTGATTATGGGTTTGGACCTTCCAGTTGCAGCCGTGGGTTACGCCCTGATTTATATGATTTTTGGCGGTGGAATAGGAGGTGCGATTTTAATATTTATCGTTGCAAAAATGCTGGGAAAGTAGAGAGCCTGACAACTTGCGGGGACGCCTGATGGTGTCCATCGCGCAGCTTGTCCGGATTAGCTTATGTGATCAGGATATTTTTCCCTGTTTACAGAATTTCATTGTTCCAGCTTTTTCAGGAGCCTTTTTATGTCGAACGATCAAAAACATAATCCAAAGTCCAACGAACAAAAAAAGATGGAAAAGGATGCCAACCGTGACCCGCTAAGCGGCCGTGCCGGCGCGCATCCGGTGGGTGCCGGAGTGGGTGCCGCTGGTGGAGTCGTGGCGGGAGTCGTCGCAGGGGCGGCGGTCGGCACGATTGCCGGCCCGGTCGGAACGGCCGTTGGCGCGGCGATCGGCGGTGTGGTGGGCGGTGTCGGCGGCGGATTGACTGGTAAAGCCGTCGCGGAACATGTGGATCCGACGGTCGAGCATGGTTACTGGCGCGAAAATTTTACCAATCGACCTTATATTCAATCAGGCAAGTCGTATGAGGAATATGGCCCTGCCTATCAGTATGGCTGGGAATCGCATGCGCGCCATCATGACAAAACATTTGAAGAGGCCGAACCGACCTTGAAACGCGATTGGACAAATTCGCGTGGTGTTTCAAAATTGGATTGGGATCGCGCCCGTGAGCCAGTCCGTGATTCTTGGAACCGTGTGGCCAGCCAAAGCAAGGGCTCAAAGAAAGCCAAAAAGGACGCTGACGCGAGTATGGCGGCCAGTGCCAGTACTGCTACCGGGCCGCTTATCTAACCCAGGCATTTTAACTTCGGGGGCCAGCCATGGGCAGTTTACGCCATTGCTGGCTCCCCTTTTTTTTATTTTCAAAACGCCGGGAGCAAGGCCGCGCGGGGCGATCGGCTCGCGTCCAGTGCAACTTTGCCGCGACCCATGGTGCGTCGGCCAGCGGCGGCAACAGGCTTGGGATGGGGGATTGCCGTTAAAAAATCATTAATTTTGACACTGTATTGAGTGAACCGTCCGTCATGCTATAATCACTTGCGACGTTGGTGTGCGTGAATCAGTGCCCGTAACAAACTGGAGACGGCCGCATGACAGGAAATGAGTCTGGTTCCAGTCAAGTAAGTGCTATAAAATCCATTGCGCTGCCTTTGGCGGCAAATGGTGTCCTCCAAGCGAATTCGCATATCTCCTCCGCCTCTGATTTAACTGAATACGAAAAAAAAGAAAAATGTGGAATTTTTGGGGTTGCCGGCCCGGTTGATGCTGTTGAGCGATGCTATTACGGGCTTTATGCGCTTCAGCATCGGGGCCAGGAATCTGCCGGAATCGCCGCGACTGATGGTCGCGAAATAAACTGCCATACCGGTCTGGGGCTGGTGGCGGATGTGTTTAATCGCAATGTGCTAAAGGACTTGCATGGGTCGGCCGCCATTGGCCATGTGCGGTATTCCACGGCCGGCTCCAATCGCAAATGCAACGCCCAGCCGATTCTTGAGGAATATATCGACGGTCAGGTTGCCGTGGCCCACAATGGGAATTTGATAAACGCGGCTAAACTGCGGGCGGAATATCAGAAATATGGCCACATTTTCTATTCCACCAGTGATACGGAAATTGTGATTCATATGCTGGCCAAGCCACGGCATCAGGAAAAACCTGATCCGCTGGCTCATGTCCTGCGGCATTTGCAGGGGGCTTTCAGCTTTTTATTTTTGTTCAAAGATCGCATGGAAGCGGCCCGTGACCCGTGGGGCTTCCGCCCGCTGGTAATCGGAAAGACGAAAGACGGATTCTATTGCGTGGCGTCCGAAACCTGCGCCTTGTCCAGTATTCAGGCGACCTATATTCGGGAAGTGGAACCAGGGGAAATTGTCACCATTTCCATGGATGGACAGCAATTAACCAGCCGGTTTTTTGTGGAAAAGCGGGAAGCCCCGGCACACTGTGCGTTTGAACATGTCTACTTTGCAAGCCCTTCCAGTACATTGTTTGGTGATACCGTGATGATGGTTCGCCAGCGAATGGGGCGACGTCTGGCAATTGAAAACCCGGTTGATGCGGACATTGTTATTCCAATTCCAGATTCCGGCCGATCAGCCGCATTGGGCTACAGCAAGCAAAGCGGTATTCCGTTTGAAGAGGGGATTGTGCCCAACCGTTATGTGGGCCGGTCGTTCATTCAGCCGTCGCAGCAGCTGCGCGATCTGGCGGTGCAGATGAAACTGATCGTGATTCCAGAAATGGTTCGCGGAAAGCGCATTATTGTGGTGGAGGATTCCATTGTGCGAGGCACCACCACACGTGGTAAGATTCTGGCCCTGAGGCGGGCCGGCGCAAAGGAAATTCATATGCGCGTCAGTTGCCCGCCCATACGTTTTCCATGCTTTTACGGAATCGATTTCCCCACCCCAACCGAACTTATTGCCAACGGCCGGACCGTGGAAGAAATTCGTGACTTCATTGAAGTGGATTCCCTGGCGTATCTTTCGCTTGAAGGAATGCTGGATTGCCTTGGCAAGCCGCGGGAAAGCTACTGCACCGCGTGCTGGTCGGGCAACTATCCGATTCCAGTGGATGAAAGCCTGAGTAAATTCGGCTTTGAACGCAACCAAATGAAAATGTTTTAAACAATACCGTGCCGTCCGGGCGATTCGCCAATTTCGGTGAGGGCTTGCGTCCGGGGCCGGGGAGATCAGTCACCCGGTTCCAGAACCGCCATGAACGCCTCCTGCGGAATTTCCACGCGTCCGACCTGTTTCATGCT
>JAJZOA010000103.1 GCA_021852225.1 Planctomycetota bacterium | reverse complement strand
ACAGACCCGACCGACTTTATTCGCTCATGCCCACATCCGCTGCTGATTCTGGGCGAAGGCATTCCATACCATCATGCGGCTCTGGTCGCCGGTGGATTTGGCCGCGGAATTATTCATATGGCGGCGGAAGAACTTTGGCAGCCCGTGGCCAGTCAGGTTCATGCAATCGGCTGGCAACGCGCCTTGGCGGGCGGGTTTACCCGGTTAGAAGAATTTCTGCCCATATATATCCGCAAGGCTGAAGCGGAAGAAGTGTTGGAAAAAAAGCAGGCATTCCTGGCCGCGACCGGCAACGCAACGCCCGCAACTAAAATTTAGATACAGGCACCATAAGAAAGCGGCGTCCGGCGGACCGATAAAACCGCGGGTTGGCGGCCAGAAAGCCGCCTGCCGCCACGTCCTTGTTTCCCTGCAATTTAGCCTCAACTAAAACGCCTGTTTTGGCTGAAAATAACAATGCGCGGCACTATATAGCCGGTTGCAGACTGTGCCGGCTGCGCCGCAGAAAAGGAAATGGGATCATGCGTTCTATTATTGAACATCAGGCCACCGCAAAAGTGGTTTCCATGTCCAGTGGCATCGGCGCCGCCAAAACAGTGCAGCGGGGGGAATTGACTGCCGCATTAAGCCGTGCGTTGGATATGACCGAAGGACTTCCCACGGGTCACAATCAGCGAACCTGCTGGATTGCCATGAGCATCGGGCGGCAGAAACGAATGACCGATCAGCAGTTGGTGGACCTTTTTTACGCCGCGCTGCTTAAAGACGTCGGATGCAGTTCCAATGCGGCGCGCGTTGCCGCGCTGTATGATTCCGATGACCTGAAATTAAAGGCCGATTTCAAACAGGTTGATTCCCAGAAAATCGGACAGGTTATTCGATATGTCTGTTCCCATGTGGCCCCCGAGGCTCCGGTACTCCGCCGACTGGCACTGCTGGCGAATCTGGCGATAAACGGTCAACCGGTTTATTGCGAACTGATCAAGGCCAGGTGTCAGCGCGGAGCCCAAATTGCGGCCGCCATGGGAATGAATGAGACGGTGTGTGCGGGCATCGCCAATTTAGATGAACATTGGAACGGGCATGGCAAGCCAAATGGCTTGCGCGGCCAGGACATTCCGCTAATCAGTCGCATTGTTCTTCTGGCGCAGGTCGTTGAACTGTTCTGGTCAGCCGCAGGCTCCGCCGAGGCAATAAGCGAAATCTGTCAGCGCAGCACCACATGGTTTGATCCATCGGTCGTCATGGCGTTTTTAAGTGTGTCCGCCAGCGCAAAGTTCTGGCAGCAGTTGGATTCGCCCGACCTGACAAAGGCGGTTTTGGATATGGAACCGGTTGATCGTTTTCACGATTTTGGTTCACATGGGCTGGATCAGATTATTGAAGCATTTGTGGAAGTGATAGATGCGAAAAGCCCGGATATCAGCGGGCATTCCCGTCGCGTGGCCGATATTGCCCTGAAAATTGCGGCGCAACTGCGAATGCCAGGCGATCAGGGCCGCTGGCTGCGCCGGGCGGCATTGCTCCATGATATCGGCAAATTGGGAATCAGCACACGCGTTCTGGCCAAGCCGATCCAGGCTCGCACCGTCGCCGAGTGCCAGGAATACAAGCGGCACGTCGAATTCGGCTCTGGCATTCTTTCGGAAATTTCACCATTTGAACCTCTTATCGCCATGCTTGAAACGCATCATGAACGACCGGATGGCACGGGTTTTCCCGCAGGACTTGCCGGAGAGTCGATTCCGCTCGGCGGCCGGGTGATAGCACTGGCGGATGCATTTGACCATCTGGTCGGTCCGGCTGGCTTCGACGCACCGGAGCTTTCCGGCGTTCTGACGAAGCTGGAATCGCAGCGCGGCAGCGCTTTTGATGGCCGCTGTCTTGATGCGCTTGCCCGTTGCGTTCGCGAGCTTAAAGACCTGCCCTCAATCGGTGCCGCCTAGCCGGGCAAGCCTGATAATTCGGAAGATACACCTGCAATGTGCCGGTGGCGACTCCAGGTTATCGCATCGCTGAATCGTCCCGACAATTGTGAATCAGCCGCATGACGTTGACCGACAGGCATTCACAGTGCCCCCTGAGGAATGTTCTGTCAGCAGTTAACAAACAATCAAAAGGCAGACCCCAATGCGGCTCGGCGGCGCGGTGGAATTGCAACCGCGAATCCCGTAGCATGATAAATGGAATGGTCGGGCGATCGCTCGGTGAATTGAAAGATTTCCCGGGAGGAAAGTCCGAACACCACAGGGTACGGTGGTGGGTAACGCCCACCCGTCCGCATTGCGGGCGCGGGAAAGTGCCACAGAAAACAGACCGCCTAAGCCGGGGAAACCTGGCCGGCAAGGGTGAAAAGGTGCGGTAAGAGCGCACCGCGGACGTGGCGGCAGGGCTGGCATGGTAAACCCCACCGGGTGCAAGACCAAATAAGGAACCGATGCGCTGTCCCGGCGCGTGCCGACCGGACAAGCCCCCGTCAAAAGGTCGTCCTGTCGGCGTTTTTGCCTATGGTGAAGCTCTGCTTGCAGAGTCAGCTACCGCAAAAGCACGAGGTTCCGGGTAGGTTGCTCGAGGTGACCGGTAACGGCCATCCCAGACAAATGATCGCCGCCCTAAAACGGGCACAGAATTCGGCTTATAGACCATTCCAAAACGGGCCGCGGTTGGCAACAGCCGCGGCCCGACCTTTATAGCAACTCGTCAAAGCGGTCGTGCTTGCGCCGACACCGATGTAGTTTTTTTATCGATCGACTTGCGCTCACAGATTTCCTTTTTTTTATTAAGACGCGGTAAATCGAAAAACACAGATTCAGATCAGGCAGGCTACGCGATGCTTGATTCGGGCTTTCGGTTCTTGCAAAAAGCCGCGGCCGCGATACCACACCTTTCGCGCATGGCATTGGAAACAGCATAAATGGCTACCACCATTATTCCTTTCCGGCGACCACCACGCGGCACCCGCCGCCCCTGACTGCCAGTCGCTTTTGCGGCAGTGCATTGTGCCGGTATCGACCGCAGGATAAACTGATGGCACATTTAATCCGTTGGGATATTTTGGATTAAGGATTTTCAATCTTTTCGGCCGCAATCCGAAATATCCGCCGGGGTCGGGCGTTCTTAGATATCTGTTAGCGGTAGAATGATCGTAAGAAGGGTAATCATGCAAAAGCACTCATTTCGGACAGCCTCTACTCTGGCTGCGGCAATCTTCGGTCTATATCTGACCGCCTTTTTTCATCCATCAATATCCCAAGCCGCGGCCGCGACGGATTCATCCGCACTGGCGCGGCAGTTCGCCGCGCCGCCGGTACAAGATCGTCTGTACGTCTGGTGGCATTGGATGGGCCTTACCATTAGCCGATATGGCATCAAACGCGACCTGACAGCCATGAAGGCCGCCGGAGTGGCGGGCGCCACAATTTGTCCGATTGGATCTCAGGCGGGCGTCGCCAACAACATAGCCAATAGCGGCACCAAAAAGCCGGTCAAATACTGGAGCCCCCGCTTCTGGCGCATGGTGCGGTACGCGGTAAAAACCGCCAGAAAGCTTCATCTGAAACTGGGTATGGAAAATTGTCCGGGCTGGGATGCCAGTGGCGGCCCATGGATTACCCCCGCATTATCCATGAAAATGGTCACCTGGAGCATCACCATGGTCAAAGCATCGGGGAACGTGAACGTGCAACTCCCCCAGCCACCCACACAACTTGGTTTTTACCGTGATATTTGTGTTCTGGCGTTGCCGCAAAAAGCTGTGGTGCAACCGGCTGATATTCACAATATTTCAGCAGATATGAATGCCGGGGGACAACTGACATGGAAGGCACCTGCGGGCGGCTGGCGCATTTATCGCATTGGGTATACCAGCACCGCATCCACCGATCATCCGGTTCCCGACAGCCTGGTCGGGCCGCACGGAACTGTGCATTCACTGGAAGCGGATAAACTTAGCGCCGCGGCAGCGAAGTTTCATATTGAACATGTCATTGGCGCAATTCAATCGCACCTTGGTTCGGCTGTGGGCCACACCTTTGATCACCTTCTGTTTGACAGTTACGAAGCCGGCCCGCAGAACTGGACCGGGCACTTTCGCCAGGATTTTATGCACATGCGTCACTATGACCCGCTTCCCTGGCTGCCGGTGCTAAGCGGCGCGGTGATAGGCAGTCCCGCGCTTTCCGCCCGCTTCCGGTTTGATATGGACCGCACGGTGTCGCAGTTGTTCGTAAAAAATGATTTTAACGTTTACCGCAAACTTATTGACGCCGCTGGCATGAAAATGTGCCTCGAGCCGTATACCGGCCCGTTTAACACCATCGCGGCCGCCGCTTCATGCAATGTGACAATGGGTGAATTCTGGAATGACAGTCGTGACGGCATCGGCGAAGATGTAGCCGGCGCGGCCCGCGCCGATGGCCGCAGAATTGTGGGTGCTGAAACCCTTACCGGCGGCCCGGCCACCAGCCGATTGACGGAAACACCCTCATTTCTGAAGCCCGCCTTGGATGGCGGTTTTTTAAGCGGCGTGAACTTCTGTTATCTGCATGACTGGGCGCATCAGGCTCTTAACAAAAAATACAAGCCGGGCATTTTAATGGGCTGGTGGGGCACGCATTTTGGCGAAAATGAAACCTGGTTCAAACCCGGCATCGCTTTTTTTACATACATCAATCGCTGTCAGACCATGCTTCAACAGGGTTCACAGGTATGCAACGTCTGTACCCTGAATTTTACGCCGCCCGGTTTTTCAACCGATGCGTTAAGTCTTGCATTATTTCAGACGGCCAGCGTCCATCATGGCAAAATTACCCTGCCGGACGGACGGGCATACGACGTGCTTCTGCTGCCGGCCACTGAGCAGATGCTGCCGAAAGTTGCCAAAAAGCTTGAAGCTCTGGTTGCGGCGGGCGCCACGGTGATCGGTCCGCGGCCCACAAGTTCACCCAGTTTAACAGACTACCCGGCTTGCGATGCGGCGGTGGCCGCAATAGGTGATAAAGTATGGGGCGACGCCAACGGCAATACTGTCAAAGAGCATCACTTCGGCAAAGGACTCGTGGTATGGAACAGATCCGTTCGCGCGGTGCTTGCGCAACTTAAAATTGCACCGGACTTCAAACTTGTCACCACCGCGACCGGTCCGCTTAAAATACAATCCGCCATTTACGCCGCGCCCGGTTTCGGGCGCCGGGTAAACGTGACCGCCATACTTCAGCAGCAGGTCCGGCAGGATGGCGGACGCAAAATAGTTTTTGGTGTAAACAACAACGCCTTCGGCGGAGACCCGGCATTTGACCACGTTAAAATTCTGACAGTGCATTACACGCTGAACGGCCGGCCACGAAGTACGCGTATAACCGAAGGCGGAACGTTGGCGATTCCAGCCCAAAGCGTAGTGGCCATTCACCGGCATGCCCCGGGGCTGGATATTTATTTTCTGGTCAATCGCGCCAATAAGCCGGTGCATGTAACCGCATCATTCCGGATTGCAGGTAAGGTCCCGGAACTGTGGCGGCCGGACACGGGACGCCGAACCGTGGACGGTGAATTTACCTTTTCCCACGGCCGTACGAATGTACCGCTGGCTTTTGGACCAAGGGGATCTCTGTTTGTGGTATTTCGGCACGCAGCGGCTGGCCTGAATTCCGTTGTAGCGCTTAATCGAAACGGTTCGCCAACGACGCACGTCTCTATTCGTGTGCAAAGGACCGGTCAAATGCGGTTGTGCACCACGCACGGCGGACTTTACCAATTGTCATTTGCGTCCGGTGCGACGAAGCTGGTGCGCATCGCGCCGTTGCCTCAGCCTATAACTGTCGATGGCCCGTGGAATGTTTCATTCACCCCCGGCTGGGGCGCGCCTCGACAGTTTGTATTTAATAAACTCGCATCATGGACAAGTTCGCACAATGGCGGCATTAAATATTTCTCTGGCACGGGAACCTACAGAAAATCTTTTACCGTTCCCGCCAGTTTTATTGGTGCCGACAACCGGGTAATTCTTGAGTTAGGCTCCGTGAAGGACATGGCTCGCGTCTGGGTGAACGGGCGTGAAATGGGTGTCCTGTGGCATGCGCCCTTTAAGATGGATGTGACATCCGCACTGAAAGCGGGTGTCAATAACCTGCGGGTGGCCGTTACCAATACCTGGCGAAATCGCCTGATTGGCGATGACCAGCAGCCGTCAAGTTTGCAGTGGGGCGGCATGCGCACGTCTGGCAATACGCTGGTAGGCAGGCCGCTGAAGCGTTTCCCAGAATGGGTGATCCACAATACCCCGCGACCAAATAAAGGCAGGCTGACGTTTGAAACCTGGAATTATTATGTGCAAGGCTCCAGATTATCTGCGGCGGGACTCATCGGGCCTGTGAAACTTGCAGTGACCGCGGATGTACCAATTCCAACCCACACAAAAAGGTGACCGACGCGATGGATCGCGGCGCATGTGGCAGTACACGGTCAATGGCAGCCACGGGGTTGCTCTCCTGAATTGGAAATGGGAAAAGGCCCAACCTGAGAAACCTGATGACAATTTAACAATTGGAGTTATGTATGCCTACAAGGCGCGATATGCTGGCCATGTCCGGTTTAACCGCATTGGGTGGCGGAATGTCCTGGGCCGGTATGGATACCTCGAAAGATTGGAATCCCGGGCTGAAGACATTCAGTTCGGCGGGCAAGCAAAAAAACATTCTTTCCGCTGCGAAAGAAGCGGTTCTTTTTGAACGAAATGGCTCCGGCTGCCTGACGCAGCAGTGGTATGGCGGGAACTGGCCGCACTACAATCAGACCCGCATCCGATTTTATGTGGATGGAGAAACATCTCCTTCCATCGACATGGAATATGGCCTCGGCCATGGTGTTGGCTTTGATGATAACACCGCACCCTGGGGCGTGCGACAAATGGGTATGACTGGTCATTCCGGCGGATTTTACAACACTTTTCAGGTACCGTTTGGTAAATCATTGCGCGTCACCGGCCAACTTGCGCCCGGTGTTAAAGGCAATCCGGATTGCTGGTGGATTATACGCGGCTCGGTCGGCCTGCCGGTGCGGATCGCGGGCATCCATTTGCCACCGGCGGCCCGACTCAAACTTTATAAGCGCGAAAATATGACCGTGGCCCGGCTTAAGGAATTCACCCTCATGAATACGAGTTCCGCCGGTGCCATACTGCTGGTCACCATGGCCGCAAGCAGTCCCAACTGGAACTTCATGGAAAGCTGCATCCGCGCCTATTTTAACGGAGCTAAATCGCCTGAATTTCTGTCATCGGGACTCGAGGACTATTTTTGTGGCACTTATTATTTTTCCAGCGGCAAATTTCATACGCCCATTTCGGGCCTGACTCACTTGGCTAAAAATGGAAACGCGCATCAGTTTTCCGCCTATCGCTTTCACGACACGGACCCCCTGTTTTTTCAAAAAGGCATGCGATTAACTGCCCGTTGCGGGGAGGAACTCGATGGCCAGATATTTGGGGATCCGCAAACAACCACATATACAACCTATGTATGGGCGTATGAATGGTAACCAGCGTTCTGATTTATCGAATCCCGTTACCAGGGGCGGCTATGGGAGGCACAAACCCTGATGTTTTACTTTTTGGTGGTATTTCATGGTAGCAACGCTATTCCTGGGTCTCGGCTGACGATGGCCTTACCCATCTCAAGCGTGCCTGTTGGACGCATGCGGACAAGGGCACCCTGGGTAAAGTCAGGGAGAACAGGCTTTAAAAAACTTTCTCTTAAATAGGACCGGAATTCTTACAACAGTTAAGGATTCATTCATGACCAAAAGAACTCGACTAAACATTTTGCCATCTGCTTATGAATGCCGCACTGCGGATAACTGCTGCGGCGAGGGCGTTTCGCGGCGTCATTTTATGGCAGCCTTATCCGGAGGCGTCGCTGCGGCCATGTTATTAAATGATCGGCCAGTGATGGCCGGCCCCTATGAAACTGCGGATTTTGCCAAATTAATTCCACCGGATAAAAAACTGAATCCAGAATGGGTGGCATCATTGTTCGCCCGCGGAGAACCAACGGTCTATTCCAAGGCCAAAGGTGAACTGCAGCACATCGGCATGCCGGCGGGCGGCCATTGCTGTGGGACGGTGTATTTGGGCGGCGACGGCAAACTTTGGCTTTGGGATATATTCAACCAGAATCGCAACGGTATTCAACCGCGGCAGGTGCCTTGGAACGGCTTTGGCCATCCACATGATGTTGACCCGCAGAATGGGGCAAATTACGTGTCCCCCGCCCAGGTTGAATCTCCTTTTGAACAGGGTTTTGTACTACGGGTCAATGGGGTGGAGCGCCCCATGGACGCCCGCGGCTGGAAGGAAATCACTTTCCGCGGCAATTATCCCATCGGAGAAATTAACTATAGCGATCCGGGATGTCCGGTGACCGTAAAGCTGGAGGCCTATTCACCGTTTATCCCGTTAAATGAAGATGATTCCGGTTTGCCAGTGACCATCTGCGAATTTGCGGTCACAAATTCCAGTCCCACTGCCGCAGCCATTGACATGGCGGGCTTTTTACAAAATGCCTGTAGCCTGCTGCACGCCGCACCGGGCTGCGGTGGCCGCATCAATGAAGTCCGGCATCATGCCAACGCCACCATTATGGCCATGCGATTTGATGCCACACTGGCCCAGTCACCAGCGGCCAGACGACCGGATATTGTGGTGGATGATTTTGATCAGGCAAACTACGGCCAATGGAAAACCACCGGCACCGCATTTGGCCGCGGCCCGATTAAACGGGCCAAAATGCCGGCTTATCAAGGAGACGTGGGAGGCAAAGGCCCCCGAGTGGTGAATTCACATGCCACCGCGCCCGGTTCAACGATAGCCCAAAAAGACTCCGCAACCGGCACCCTTACCAGCCCCCCTTTTACCATCAAACGCCGCTTTTTGACTTTTTATATCGGCGGCGGTTCGAACATAAAAATGGTCGGTTTGCGATTAAAGGTCAATGGAAAAGTGGTACGCCAGGCGACCGGGAACGACAACAACAAAATGCGCGCGGCATATTTTGACGTTTCGGAATTCGAAGGCAAAAAAGCCGTCATTGAAATTTATGATCACGCCACCGGCCCCTGGGGCAATATAGGGATATCCGATATCGTACAAACCGATATGCCGCTGCCCGCGACGGTCTCTCGTAAAGATGGTGATTTTGGCACCATGGCCATGGGCGTCTTGGGACAAGCAGTCGCAAAAGCTGACCTGGCCGGACGTTCCCCATTTGCCGCCGCCGCGAGCAATGACGGATCGGCGGACCCCGGAACGATGCTTCTGGGCGGACTGGTTCAATCCATCACTTTGGCACCCGGTGAATCCAAAACCATCATATTTTTCACGGCATGGCATTTCCCAAATGGCAATATCGATCCAACCGGCAATTATTACACCCGGAGATTTTCCGATGCCGCCGCCGTGATCAGTTATGTGGCGCAGCATTACCCGCGTTTAAGCCGCGACACCAAATTATGGCGTGACACCTGGTACGATTCCAGCCTTCCCTGGTGGTTTCTGGACCGGGTGCCAAAGTGATGGATTGAACCAG
>JAJZOA010000199.1 GCA_021852225.1 Planctomycetota bacterium | reverse complement strand
CGATCATCACGCGCCAGCGCCACCACGGCCGCAAGCCGTTTGCCAATTTCCCGTCAGGCCCGATAATGCCCTTGTGGCAAACGGTCTTTTCCGTCCGGCATTGGTGCCGGCGGGGAGGCGGTCTAATGCGCAGGAGTCATGGCTGTGGAATTTCTCAAACTGTTGACGGAAACACCAGGCGTGCCGGGCCGCGAAGAGCGTGTTCGGGCGGTGGTACAGAACGAAATCGCCGGTCTGTTTGATGAAACCCGTGTCGACGCGATGGGCAATCTGATCTGCCTGCGTCATGCCACAAAGGCCACCGCCGGCGAAAAACCGCCGCGCGTGATGATCGCCGCCCACATGGACCAAATCGGCTTTTATGTGCGGCACATTGATGACAAAGGTTTCATTCGCGTGCACAACGCGGGCGGGTTTGATACACGAAATCTGGCGGCCAACACCGTCCTGATACAGGGCCGCAAAGATATTTCCGGCGTGCTGAACCCCGGCGGCAAGCCGATTCATATTGCCACGGAAGAGGATCGGAAAAAGATATTTCTGGTAAGTGATTTCGTTGTGGATACCGGTCTGGCCGCAAAAAAAGTGCGAGACCTGGTTCGCGTCGGCGACCCGGTGACACTGGTCAAGCCGTTCAGCCAGATAGGCGATTTTGTGTGCGGGCAGGCAATGGATAACCGTGCGGCCGTCTGGGCCGCCGTGCGGGCCATGCAGCGGGTGAAGAAATCTCGCTATCAAATCGCCGTTGCATTTACCGTGCAGGAAGAAGTCGGTCTGCGCGGTGCCGGGCCGGCCACTTTTGGCCTGGAGCCGGACATTTCCATCGCCCTGGATACCACCTTGGCTTGCGATACACCCGGCATACCGGACGACCAGGCGGTTACCCGCGCCGGCGAAGGCGTCGGAATTAAAGTCATGGATGGCGCGTCAATCAGCGATCATGGACTTGTGGATCAGTTCGTGAAAGTTGCGCGCGATGAAAAAATAAAGTACCAGCTTGAAATTTTGCCCATGGGCGGCACCGACGCCGGCGCCATGCAGCGCAGCGGCGCGGGCATGAAAACCATTACACTCAGTATTCCCACGCGATACATTCACACCGTCACGGAAATGACCCACAAGGACGATCTGCACGCAACACGCGACCTGCTGGCCGCCTGGTTAAGCGCCTGACCGACCCGATACAGCGCGATAACAAGGAACCGTTGACCATGAATCCAATCAGTATTGATCAAAAAACATGTCGTAATCTGGACGCGTCCATTACCCGTGAATGGCTCTGCACCAATGGGCGCGGTGCCTACGCGTCGGGCACAATTGCGGGTGTCAATACGCGTAAATACCATGGATATCTCGTGGCCCCCAACCGGCCGCCGGTCGATCGTATTGTGCTGGTTTCACGTGTGGAAGACCGCGTCTGGATCGGCCAGAAAAGCTACCCGCTCTCCACCAATGAATTTCCCGATCTGATGGATCCAGCCGGCTACCAGAACCTCATTTCCTGCGAAGTCGGGGCCGGGCCGGTCTGGCGATATGCCTGCGGCGATGCCATCGTGGAAAAATCCATTTTCATGCCGCACGGCAAGGATGTCGTCATCGTTCGTTACGACCTCGTTCAGGGCACCGCCGGAAAGGCCGAGGTTCTGCTCCACGTTCAACCGATGATGGCCGGCCGGCATTTTCATGCCACCACCACGGCTTCCAACCGCGCCGGCTGGAGCGTGGACACCGGTGCCGGTGCCCACGAAGCGCTGCTGCTTTCGGCACCGCAATGTCCGCTGAAGGTTTTTATCAGCCACAATGCCGATCATTTCAGTGAAGGCCAATGCTGGTGGTACAATTTCGTGCTGCGCGAGGAACGTGCCCGCGGCTACCCGGATATGGACGACTTGTGGACCCCCGGCGCCTTGGAATTCACACTTAAAATCGGTCGTCCGGCTGTGCTGATTGCCGCCACGCATCCTGTCGCTATTACCGAACAGCAGCGGTTGATTGACGGGTGTCGGCGGCGTCATGAACAACTTGGCTCCCGGCTGGGCAACGCAGGCGAAATGACGGATCTGCTGGCCAAACTAAGCACAGCCGCTGAACAATTCCTGGTTACACGAAGTGCGGACAAGGCGAATCCAAATAAAATGTCGATCATCGCCGGGTATCCGTGGTTTGAAGACTGGGGACGTGACACGTTTATCAGTCTGCCAGGCATCGCGCTGGTGACGGGCAGCCAGGCCGCGGCGCGCGGCGTGCTGGTGACATTTGCGGATCATATTCGCGATGGACTCACGCCCAACCGCTTCCCCGATGAAAGCGACCAGCCGGATTACAACACGGTGGATGCGTCACTCTGGTTTGTGCAGGCCGCGTATCAATACTGGCGTTACACCGGAGATGGCGCCCTTCTGCGGGATTACCTTTACGCGCCCCTTTGCCAGATTCTGGACAAATACCGCACTGGAACCCATTTCGGCATTCATATGGACGTTGACGGCCTGATTTGTGCCGGCGAACCCGGCGTGCAACTGACTTGGATGGATGCAAAAATTGGCGGCGAAGTGGTCACGCCGCGGTATGGCAAGCCGGTGGAAATTTCAGCCCTCTGGTTCAATGCCTTAAAAGTAATGGAATTTATAGCCCGTTCCGCCGCAGACAACGCGCGCGCCGATTCATTTGCCGCCACAGCACAGCTTTGTGCCGCAAATTTTGTTAAAACATTCTGGAACCCGGCCCGCAATTGCCTGTTTGATGTCATTTCACCCGATGGCACACCGGATGACTCCATTCGCCCGAATCAGATTATCGCCGCCAGCCTGCCGTTTGGCATGTTGCCGACGGACAAGGCCGCCGCCGTGGTCAACGTGGTGCAGCGCGACCTTTTAACACCAATGGGGCTGCGGACGCTGGCACCCGGTTCGGCCCGATATATCGGCCACTATTGCGGCGATCAGAACAGCCGGGACCATGCCTATCATCAGGGCACCGCCTGGCCGTGGCTGATCGGCCCGTTTGTGTCGGCGTATGTACGGGCCAATGGCGGATCGGCGGCAGCCCGTCAAAAGGCGTATGGCTTTATACAGCCGTTTGAATCCCACTTGCTGATGGCGGGGATTGGTTCAATAAGCGAAATTGCCGATGGCGACGCACCGCACCAGCCACGTGGCTGTATTGCTCAGGCTTGGTCTGTGGCAGAGGTATTGCGATGCTGCTGGGAAGACGTGCTGGGCAAAGCACCGGCATGGCCCCATGAAAAAGCCCCCCTGAAACAGCCCGTCGGCGTGTGACGCAAATCGCGTAACCAGTCCGGTACGCGAACCAGGGAATTGCCCCATCGGGTCGGTCCCGCGCCCGGGGTATTTCCCGCCCGATAACCTTAAAACTGGACGTAATTGCAACGAATTTGAACTCTCTGCGTTTGGCTGGACGATGGAGTGATGGGCAACCGGAGCGCCCAAGGCGCGGCTTGCGAGCAAATTGTGGCAGCGTGCCGACAAAAACGGCAAATTGTCGGACATATGCGGGAGCCGGAAGGTTATGGAAAAAAAAGTTGCTTTCGTGGTGCTAGGTTCGCCGCGCAGTGGCACAAGCGCATTAACCCGCCTGCTTCCGGTATTCGGTATCGACTTGGGCGATGAAATGGTGCCCCCAAATGCCAATAATCCGCGTGGCTTCTGGGAAGACACCGCAATTCAGCACATTAACACCAAACTTCTGAAACTGGCCGACAGGCATCTGGGCTGGCCGGGGTTTTCCCGGTCACGGGTTGAATCGTCAGCGGAATATGGACGTATCCACCGAGATGCAAAAAATATCCTTGGCCAGCGCTTCGCCAACCGCAAATTATGGGCGCTGAAAGATCCGCGAATGAACCGCTTATTATTTTTCTGGCAGGCGATATTTGCCGAAATATCCTGCCAGGATAACTATCTGGTTGCCTTGCGGAATCCAGCCGCCGTGGCCGATTCACTTTGCGCCTCATCGGGGCTTAAGCATATCACAGGTATGGCTCTGTGGCTGGAATGCACCGTGCGGAGCGTGCAGGATACGCTCAATCGTCCAAATGTGACGGTCAGCTATGAAAATTTGCTGGCAGATCCGCGAAAACAATTGCAGCGGGTTGCCGCCAAATTCCATTTGGAATCGCAAGTGATGGAAAGGGAGATGCACTTTTACGAAACACATTTTCTGGACCGTTCACTGGCCCATGCGATCACAGCGCCAGGCGATTTGGCCCGCATGACAAAGGATTTTCCGCTCATCGCCGATGTGTATGGATTGTTGCACGATCGCTCCGATGACGCGATCAGTGAAACTGCCTTTCAGAATCGATGGTCAGCGCTTTACGCGCGTTATGAAATTGAATTTCCGGCGTTTCTTGCCGCCAACCCCTGGTTGCAAGTAGAAGGTGATATTTCGGCGCCGCTGTTTCAGCGGGTTTATAAGCGCATAAGCTTTCACGGAGCCGGGGAATTCCAGCGTCTGGGCCGTCGCCTGGTGGAGAAACTGACGGCTGAAGCCTGATTGCTCCGCGAATAAGCGGCCAACCCGCCGGTTCGCTGGAAACGACGGGCAAGACGCCCCCAGAAAAGCGAGGGACTTGCGAATCCTTTTCATGGTTATAACGGGAAACGGGCCTTCTTCCGCGGCCGGAAGCGTAGCTGCATCGGACAACAACCATCCGTCGACGTGGCGATTTACAATTCATGCACCGGCGTCCGAATGCAAGCGGGCGTTATCGCTTCGAATTTCGCCATCGGCAAGTCGGGTCGTTAAACTTTGTCCCGTCGTAATCTGCTTGACCGAAAACAGAACCCGTCCGGCCGAATCGGTCGTAATCGAAAAGCCGCGTTTGAGAACCGCCTGCGGACCAATTAGTTCCAGTCGCTGCCTTGCGGATTCCAATATGGCGTGCCGACCCCTTAGAGCAAGTTCCATGCCTGCGGCAAGTTGTCGGCGGGCTGGCGACAGCCGCGTATAACATTGGGCCAGCAACAGTCGTGGCGATTGACGTTCCAGCCTTTCCTTCATTGTGGCCAGCCGCTGGGCAGATCGCTGCAAATCCCGCTGGGGTGCAGCGCGAAGCCTGCGCTGCGCATCTTCAAGTCGGCGCCAGCCCTGGGCAACGGCGTGCCGCGGTTCAACGGACGCAATCCGGGTTGCCCTGTCATCAATCCGCCGCTGACGACCATGGATAATCGCTTGAAATTTTCCTGCCAGATTCCCGGCGGCGACGCGCAGGTCCTTGTCTCCATGAAGCAGAGCGTTGGCCAGCGCGTGGCGCATGGTATCGGCGCAGGTCCCGCAATGGCGCAAAAAAATCTGGACATCCGGAATGGTCAATTCCGTTACACCGGTCGGAGTCGGACCGCGCAGGTCCGCCACAAGGTCGGCAATTGTGGTATCTGGTTCGTGGCCGACACCGGTGGCAATCGGCAGTCCGCTGGCAGATATGGCCCGCGCAACGATTTCCTCATTAAAAGCCCATAAATCTTCCAGCGAACCACCGCCGCGGACCAGCAGAATCAGATCCACTCCCAGTTCAGTCGCGTGCGCATTGATCTGTTCAATGGCCTCGGCGATCTGCCGGGCCGCCCCGGCCCCCTGCACCCGGACCGGAAACACCATGACCTGCAGACCAGGAAATCGCCGCCAGGCGGTGGTCAGCACATCGTGAATCACGTCTCCCGAGGGACTTGTGACAATGACGATGCGTTGCGGCAGCAGCGGAAGACGCCGTTTCCGCGCCGGATCAAACAAGCCTTCGCCGCGCAACTTTTCACAAAGCTGCCGAAACGCCAGTTCCAGTTCCCCGGCCCCGCGTGGGATAAGCCGACTGACATAGAAATTTATCCGCCCCTGTGGTTCATAAAGCTTGACAGTTCCTTCCGCCAGTACGGCCAACCCATCCTGCGGCTTAAAACGCAGGCGCTCCAGCGTGTCGCGCCACATCATGCAGGAAATTTCTGCATTGGCATCTTTCAGCTTAAAAAACGCGTGCCCTTTTCCATAGACTGAAAAATTGGAAATTTCCGCCTGCACCAGAATGGCCGCCGGCAGATGGGTGACAATGGCCCGCTGAATCAGGCTGTTCACCTGCGCCACGCTGTATATTGGGGCTGATTCAGCGTGGGCTTCGGATTGAGATTCCGTTTTGGATTCAAGAATCGCGGATGCCGACCGCCGCAATCGAGGCGGTCGAATGACTGCGCCGGGCTTTACAACAGGCAGTGATGCGGCCAACTCTGTTGGCGATTGGTTTGGGGCGGTTTGGGTTGGATTGCCAAGTCCGGATTTTGCGTGATTGGCATCCGGTTGCCCGACGCCCCGTATCGCGTCCATGGGAGTTTTGCGCATCGGTCGACGACCGGATTTCGCCGGGCGGGCGGGCGGTGGGTCGTCATCAAATAGTCCGGCCAATTGTTCTCCGCGTGCGATGCGAGCTTGTCGCTTTATTTGTCGCTATTCCAACGCCACCGTATTAAACGGCGCAGATGGCATTTTGTCTGACTTCAAATAGCCGCGGAATCAGCGACATTCGCGAACAGGTGAAATTCCTTATACATAAACATGTCACCATATTTAACTGCAATAACAGTAAACCAGTTGGGCAATGTGATATCCCCCGCGCACTGGCCGATCGCGGGTCGCCATCAGGGGAGCGCCCCCTGAAGCGCGGAGGTATTGGTAACGCCATACTGCGGATAGCCGGCCGGCCAGATGCTGAAAAACACGGCCTCCGAACGCGTGTCGGCATTGTAGCTAAGCGTAACGCCTGAATAAAACCGCGGCAGTTTCCGCACGATCGTCAACTGCGAGAGAATATTATGATCAATGGCAAAATCGTAACTTTGCGTCACTGCGAACGAATATTTCTCGGTCAGCCGGTAATCCATCGAAGCCGTCCACTGATCGGTTTCCAATGCCCGGATATAGCTGTTTCCCAGAAAATAGGATATGTCCGGCGACTGGTCAATCACCACGCCGGTATCAAATTCTTCCAACTGATTGACGTCCAGATTATAACTTTCATCCGCCAGAACCCGCACATTGGCACCGGCCCGCCAGGTTGCATTGGCGTTTAAACTGTCGGCCACCTGGCTTAGCTCCGGACGGCTGAAGTCGTAATAACCGATCGTTGGCTGGCCGAAATCGCTGGTGGAAAATGGCGCGCCGGCATACATTGGATTGGCCGCGTTGAATGGACCGGTGGTCGGCACATTCCAGAACATATCCGCCGATACATTCAGGGTGATCCAGTCGACGATTTGCCGCTCGCCGGGTCGGCCACGCTTGGTTTGAAGAATCTGCCGCAAAGCAAATTCGGCGCCGCTGGCGTCGGTAATGCCTTCCACGTTCCGGTCAAACGGCTGAAGATAGCCGCGCTGCACATTGGAGCCGGACGCAAACAGACTGACTTCCGGCTGAATAATATGGCGAAGAGAATGCACATCCAGAAAATCGGAATTAAACCCGTGATACACCTTCCAGAATGTCGCCGTTGAACGAAACCCGCCCGCACCCCAGGCCCGCGTGGTATTGCCACCGGTCTGGTTGTTGGTGACCGGAAAACTGGTGTCCCAGTAAGTCAGGCGGCCGGTGACAAAGGGCGTAAATTCAATCGGCCCGGCACCCAGTGGCAGGTCTATTTCCTGGCGGGTGTCACCGCGTGCCACGCTGTTGTCCGTCCAGCCATTGGCCAGATAGTAGTTGCTGAAACTCTCATTCGGGTTCATGCCGGGAAAATTCAGCGTCAGCGCACGCTGGGCCGGCGTCAGAGAGCTGAATTTGTCGTTCAGGACGCCGCCGCTGGTATCGGAATAATAAGTGAAGATTCCCAAGAGTTTGTCGCCCTGCCGCCAATAATGGGCTTCGGGGTACCGCTGGACGGAAAATTCATTGTCTTCCAGGTCCGCATTGGCCACAAAGCGGTTCAGATTCCATTTTCCGATAATGGTAAAGCCTTCGGTTTCGTGCTGTTGCCGCAGATCAATGGAGGTCTGTTGTTCGGGGGCGGTGGCATATTCATTCTGAAAATACTGCTCCAGGAAGTTCTCATCGGAAATATACGACCCCTGCACGGCCAGCGTCCATTGCCGCGAAAGGTCCTGCTGGTAGCGGCCAGAGGCAAAGCCGCGAACGTGGGATGACAGCGGCAGGTTGTCGCGATTGGCACCTAGCTGGTCGGTCCCGTCGTCATACATAAGGAAACTTTGCAGTGAGCCATGGGCGTTGGGCTGGTCCGGCAGCCGAAAATGCGAATTGATCCCAATGCCAGGCCCGCGATTGGAATATTCATCCAGATTCAACCCCATATCAAATCCTGGAATCGGATTCTGACCGAGCAGTTCCAGCAGATTCCAGTCCGTGGTCAGGGAGGCACCAAATGTGTTGGAATAGCCCACGCCGAAGGACCGCAGCGGCGTGGTGGGCTGGGCGGTGGTTCCGGATATTTCGGGCCAGTAGAAAAAAGGCAATCCCATGAAATTACCGGTAATATCCTTGCCCGTATACGCATATATCGCGCCGCCATGTGCATTGGGCTGCGTCACCACGGGCCCGGATATGGACTGCACGGTCATGGAACCGGCGCCAATGTAATAATGCGGGACGTAAAAATCGTCCGTGGAAAGCTTGACCGATTTGGCGGCGAAACTTCCCTTGGCCAACTGCAAAATCTTTGTGGCACGCATATACAGGGGCGAATGATGCGCGACATCGTAGGTGCTTAACACCGCGTCAAGCATGATGGCCCGGTTGGTGGTAAAGTCATAATAGACCTGGCTGGCGTGAACTGTCTGATTCCCCTGGGTTATGGTGACATCGCCATCCAGATAGACTCCCTGCACTTTTTCCGTAATGCCATTGCGCGGCCCCACTGGCCGCACGTGATGGCCCGACCCGGCTGGACTGAACAGCACGGCATCGTTGGCGCGAAGTTCCAGTGCGGCCTGTCCGGGAACCTGTCGCACCAGAATAAATTCTCCTTCCGCGGTGGTCACGCGCTGCGTGCCTTCAACGGAAACGGTAATTTTATCACCCGTCGCAAAAACCAGCGCCGGCTTTTGCATAGCTCCGCCATGCGCGGTGCTCTTCATCGCCTGCTGCGAGCTGGTTATCAGTGGGGAAACCTGATTCCGCGCGCCACGAGCGATCCATCCCAGCCCAAGCGCGGTCTCCGTGGGTTGAATCTGCACGGTCGGAATATAGTTCAAAGCCACCGGGCGGGCCGAAAGCTCACGAATTAATTTTTCCCCGCGAAGTACAATTGGCGATCCGCTTTCCTTCGCGGCAACCGGGTTGGTAGCGCCCAATCGCACGCCGCCGGAAATTTCCGTGGTCACCAGCATTTCAGTGCCACGGCTGACCGCGTTGCCCTTGCGGCCTTCGCTGATGCTGACGTGGCCAGCCAGATATATCTCGGCTTTGTAAATGCTGGAACCACCAAAGGCGATCGGCGTCAGCCAGACCGCCGCATTGTCCGCGCGCAAGGTTCGATACCCGACACTCACCAGCACCTGCCCGGTCAACAATATATGCTGCACGCCATCCGCGGATACCCATACATCCGTACCGCCCGCCTGGGCG
>JAJZOA010000233.1 GCA_021852225.1 Planctomycetota bacterium | reverse complement strand
GACAAATACTTCGCCATGGCGGAACGGATTAAGCGTTCCTGAATCAATATTCAGATAGCCTTCCATTTTGATGGGAGCGACGCGCAGGCCTTTATCCTTAAGAATTTTGGCCAGGCTGGAACTGAAAATGCCTTTGCCCAGTCCGCTCATGACCGTGCCCAGCACGACCACGAATTTGGTTTTGCCCTTCTGGTAACCTTTGGGAAATGGGGTGTAGAATTCGGTTTCGTGGGAACTGTTGCTCAGGGATGCGAGTAAATCAGGATTGGAACCATCTGTCATGGAAGAACCTCATAGGACAAGGAAAGATAACCGATTCCGGGCGCGGCGCAAAGTGGTGCGAAAAAATAATTGGTTCAACAAGCGGACGGACGATACAAAGCCCCAGGCGCCCGCTGAAAGACAGCTTGAAATTCAGTCCCGGTTAAACGCCGTAACCGGCAGCACGTTTTGCGCCGGTCTACCCTTCCAGTATTCTTTTTGCCCGCGCAAAGGAACCGAGGTTATAAACATTGGTGTAACCCATTCGTCGTAAATGCGATCTGGCCATCGCGCTCCGAGTGCCGCTCAGGCAGTGCAGCAAAATGATCTGCTGAAGGTCCGGAAAGTGTTTTGGGGCCTGCGTGGCAAGCTGGTCAACGGGAATATTGACCGCGCCGGGCAGTCGTCGGGCGTTGAATTCTTGCGGCGTGCGTACATCCACCACACGGGAATTCCGCTGCAAAAGAATTCGGGCTTTTGCTGCTGATACAAGTCCAGCACGCTTAATTATCGCCAGGGCCAGCACAGCTCCAATAACGAACGCGATTAGATACCAGTGTGTCAATCAAGGCTCCTTGTGCCCGCGTCCAACCGCGTGTTCAATTATGCGGGTCTGTTTTTTCCGTAAAAGGGCGGTTAACAGCTTTTGAATTATATGCGGCGGCTTGCGCGAATAACGGGCTAGTTTAAGAAGCGTTCCGGGGGCCGAGTGCATGTGCGTTTGTCCGCCGGTTTGCAGATAAAACTGTTCTTTAATGATACCCGCGTCCACCGTTTTTTTTGCTTCCCATGGGGCGTTGGAAGTGCTGAAAACCGCGCGGGTAAGCGCCATCCATTGGCCGTTTGTTTTGCGTATCCAGCCGGGACCATACAAGGCCCGCCGCACTTGCCGGGCGCTGCGCGTGTTTCGGCGAAAGTCTTCAATGAATGCATAATATCCATGAATCTGGCCGGCGGATTTTCCGGCAACCGTGGCCAATGTGACCAGGTGCTTCCAATTTTGTTTTCCGGGTTGATAAAACCATGCGGCATATGCCGTACGGCGGCCGATGCGCCGCGAAACAACCGCAAAGTGATAGGTTATACCCGTGTGCCAAGCGTAACTGATCAAAATATGGGCACCCGTTCCTTCGCCGCCAAAGCGTGAGACATGAACATCCGGAGCGCAGCTGGTTACGCGCACCGGCTGGTGATTGGAATCCCAGGTTGAAAAGATAATGATATGTTTTTTGCTGGCCAGTTCCTGCAGGCCGAAATAGCCCTGACTAAAACCGCAAACCTGAAAGTAACTTCCCGGCTGTGATTGCTTGATACGCAGCGCATTAAAGAAAATATTTCCCGAAGGGGCCTGATAAAACAGATGGACGGAACGGGCCGCCCGCGGCGGCACTTTAGCCGCGTTCGCGAAGCCGGAACAAGCGATCACCAGCCCGATAACCAGATATGCAGGCGTGCATTTCATGGAAGCCTCGTTGCCTCGTGCCAGACTCGTGGGGTCGGGCGGCCGCGTAAAAATTTTTGGAAAATATCCAATTCGACCGCCCGGCTTGTGAATTCATATGGATGCCCGCCGCAATGGCACAGCATTCCAGGACCGCTTACAACTCGGCGAATTGCATCAGTTCCACTTTTTCCTGGCGCGCCGGAGGTGTAACCTGACCATATTGCGGTTTTCCGGCGTCAGCCATCATGCGGCGAACGGCGGCAGGATCATATTGGCCTGACAGGCCGAGGAGTTCCCAGAATACCGAACCGGTGGACCGTGACCCTTCCAGCGGCTGAATGGCCTGCACAAACGGCTGTATAACGCCCTGGCAATTTTCAAAAACGCCGGCCTTCTCCGCCCAGGTGCAAACAGGCAACGAGAGCGAGGCCTGCTTGACCAGACCATCGGGCCGGCTGGAAAGAACGGTCAGATTTTTCAATGGCTGGAAATAATTGGACATATCGGCGTCGTTATGGCCGATCGGGTCGGCACAGACCAGTGCGGCCTGAATATCACCAGCGGAAATTTTCGATGATAGATAGCTGAACATCAGCGAATTGCCGCCAAAGTGGGCGCGGATGTTTTCCGCACCGAGTCGATTGGGCGATTTATCCGCGCGAATGGTGTAAGTGACCGCTCCAGTGGTCGGGTTGGTGAATACCTGGTCCTGGCCATCAATTTTAGACAGATTCAGGCCCAGCGCACAGCCGGGATCCATTTTCCTTGCCCACGTCGCGGCCAGGAACATTTCTTCAGTGGTGTCGAACGGACTTAGCATAAGCAGCGTGGAACCGTGCCCCTTTTCGGCGACAGCTTTTTTGAATGACCGCTCAAGCCGGTCGAGTCCCTGTCGCCAGGTCAGACCCTCCGGAGCATCGGCCGCGGAAATGGTTTGCAGCCGGTTATTATGAACGAAATCCCATCCGTAGCGGATGTCATCGGAAATCCACCATTTGTTGATGTCTTTATTAAACCGGGGTTTGATGCGGTAGATACGGCCCTGATTGTGTTCGATAAATATATTTTCCCCGCCGCTGGAAAATGGGGAAATGCTCGGTGTGGACTTAAGAAACCAGACGCGCTGGGTGAAAAGAAAATCCTTGTCGAGCAAAGCTCCGACGGGGCAGATATCAATGACGTTGGCGGAAAGGGGATTATCCAGAGATTTGCCCTGAAAAACGTCAATCTGCTCTTTGTGGCCGCGGCCGAAGACGCCCAGTTCGCCGGTGCCGGAAATTTCGCGTGTGAAACGGACGCAGCGTGTGCACATGATGCAGCGGTCGGAATACAGAACAACATGCTTACCGATGTCCTTTTTCGGCTTTTTGGCTTTATCTTCGTCAAAACGGCTTTCAGCGCGGCCATATTTAAAGCTGTAATCCTGAAGATAGCATTCGCCGGCCTGATCGCAGACGGGGCAGTCCAAGGGATGGTTGATAAGCAAAAATTCCATGACCGCCTTCTGATTGGCCGCGGCCTTGGGCGATTTGCTGTGCACCTTCATGCCATTGACAGCGGGAGTCTGGCAACTTGGCACGAGTTTGGGAACTTTAACCAGCTTGGCGGGGTCCTTAGGATCCGGCGATTCAATTTCCACCAGACAGATGCGGCAGGACGCCACAATTGAAAGACCTTCGTGGTAGCAATATTGCGGCAGTTCCACACCGGCGTCATTGCAGGCCTGAAGAATCATTTTGCGGCCTTCCCAAGCCACTTGTTTTCCATCTACTTCCATTGTGGGCATTTTCAGTTCCTTCTTGATTACATCGTCGCAGTGATCTTTCGGGGCTGGTTTTATGTTGACCGAACCCCGCCGACCATTTGCCGAAATTTACACCGTCGCTCCCGCCGGAGTCAGCGTGACACCGCGCACCTGTTCGGGCTTCAGCCGGGACTTAAAGTCGTCCGGGAACTTTTGCAGGAAGGTTTTGACGGCCCAATTGGCACCGTCCGCCAGTCCGCAAATGGTCGTGCCCGGCATGGATCCCATACTTAGGCCAACCTCCATAAGCATGTCGAAATCGCGCGGGCGACCGAAGCCGGCCACGATGCGGTTAAGCATTTTGTGCATCCAAGCGGTCCCTTCACGACAGGGGGTGCACTGACCGCAGCTTTCATAGGCAAAAAAGCGGACAATATTCCGCAACATCAGCACCAGGTCCGTGGTGTCGTTCATGACAATCACGCCTGCTGTACCCAGGCCCAGCACGTTGTATTTGCGGCCAATGTCAAAGTCGAGCTCCGCATCCCACTGGTCGGTTCCCAGAATGCCCATCGATACGCCGCCAGGGATAGCCGCACGGTATTTGCCCTTCACCCCGCCGGCATACTTTTCAATAAGCGTGGACATTTTAATGCCCAGTTCATCTTCATAGACGCCCGGCTTGTGAATATGTCCGCTGATCCCGTAAAGCTTGGGGCCGGCGGAACTTGGCGTACCCATGCCTTTAAACCATGCGGCACCTTTTAAAACAATGTCCGGCAAGCAGGCGAGGGTTTCAACATTGTTGATGATGGTGGGCTTGGCGAATGCGCCAGCCACCGCGGGGAATGGCGGCTTGATTCGTGGCCAGCCGCGTTTGCCTTCCAAGGCTTCGAGCAGGCCGGTTTCTTCTCCGCAGATATACGCCCCGGCCCCGCGATGCACGTAACAGTTGTGAACAATATCGGTTCCCGGCAGCTTTTTTCCAAAAATGCCGTTGGCGTAAGCTTCTTCCAGGGCTTCTTCCAGAATTTTGGCTTCATGGTGGTATTCACCACGAATGAAAATATAACTGGTGGTAATGCGATTGGCGTAGGCCGCAATGGCAATGCCTTCAAGCAGTATATGCGGGTCATAGTCGGTTAAATAGCGGTCTTTGAAGGTACCCGGTTCGGATTCGTCAAAATTTACCGCCAGGTAGCGCGGGTGAAGGTCTTTGGGCAGAAAGGTCCATTTGGTGCCGCAGGGGAAGCCGGCGCCGCCGCGGCCCCGCAAACCGGATTCCACCACCAGTTTAATAATATCTTCGGGCGGCGTGGTCCAGGATTTTTTCAGCGCCTCATAGCCGCCGGTGGCGCAATAATCGGAGTAGCGAATCAGGCGGCGCTTCGCTGGATCATCAGGAATGCGCTTCAGAAGGACGGGACCCGCAAATGCCATGGAAAAACCTCTTCAAAATTCAACGGCCTTACACCGTTATAAAGTCCTGCCCGCGAACTGCCGCGGATTGGGTTAATGCCCTTGTCCGTTACCTTTATGTGCGGCTTCAGCGGGCAACTGCTGAAGATGGCGTACAAATGTATCCGGTTTCAGGCAGCCGTGAAGGTCTTCATTGACCAGGGCGCAGGGCGCCTGTTCACAGGCACCAAGACATTCAACTTCAAACAGGGTAATCTGGTGGTCTTCAGTCGTTTCGCCGGGATCAATTCCAAATACCTGGCGGATTTTTTCCACGATATCCGCGTGGCCGCAAAGTTCACACGCAATCGACCGGCAGACATTCACAACATATTTGCCGGATGGAGTCAGGCGGAATTCCTCGTAAAAGGTGACGGCGTCCTGCACCTGTGCGCGGGTAATTTCAAGAAATTCCGCGGCTTCATCAATCGCCTGTTCGGTGATATAGCCGTATTCATGCATAATGATATGAAACAGGGGCAGCAAGGCGGCTTGTTTGGTTGGATAACGCGGAAAATATTTTTCCGCCACCCGCTTTTTTATTTCCGGTGTCAGATAAGGTTCCACGCGTTTTGACTGATAGGGTTTCAGGCGATCTTCAACGAGCCAGGCCATGGTGATCCTTTTCTGCTTACTTCAAAAACCGTATTCAAGGGGCGGCGTCGCAAACACCGCGCCGCCGGGGCGGCTGAACCGCCCGTTCACGGGACCTTTACCGGTCAAGTTCCGCGGCAATAATATTCAAACTGCCCAGCACGGCGACCACGTCGGAAATCATGTGGCCTTCCATCATTTTGGGCAGCACGGAAAGATGAATAAACGAGGGCGGGCGCGTCCGTGCGCGCCACGGGTTCTTTCCGCCATCACTTACCAGGTAATAGCCAAGTTCGCCATTGGCGGTTTCGCAGCAGCCATACACTTCGCCGACCGGCGTTTGAAATCCGCGGTTGGTCATGACCAGTTCAAAGTGGTGAATCAGGCCTTCAATGCTGCCGTAAACCTGCGATTTTGGTGGCAGAACTTCCTTGCCTTCAGGGCTGACATTCAACGATCCGCCGGGAATATTATCAATCAACTGGCGGACAATGTTTGCGGACTGCTTCATTTCTTCAAGTCGCACGAGGTAGCGGGCAAGCACATCGCCGGTTTTCATAATGGGAACTTTGAAATCCACCGCTGGCGCGCCTTTGCCGTCCCAGTTGTCCTTGAAGCAGAGGTAGGGGGCATCCTTTCGTACATCCCGCATGACGCCGCTGGCGCGGGCCAGCGGACCGCTGAGGCTCCAGTTTAAAGCTTCTTCACGGCTGATGGTGCCGATGCCCGCAGTGCGGTCAATAAATATGCGCAGGCGGTTGAGGAGCTTTTCAACATCGTCGATGGCGCGGGGCAGTGTTTCGTTAATAAAATTTTTCACCATGGGACGGAAAATATTGTCATCGGCATCTTTAAAGGCACCTCCGATGCGGTTCCAACTCGTATGAAAGCGGGCACCTGTGACATATTCCATGATGTCGTAGATCATTTCGCGTTCATTAAACCCGAAAAGAAACGCGGTAAACCCGCCCAAGTCCAGTGCCGCTGCGCCAACGCACAGCAAATGACTCTGGATGCGGGCAAGTTCGCCAAGGATTGTCCGGTAAACCTTGCAGCGGGGCGTCGGGTCTACTGCAAACAGAGTTTCGCAGGCGTTAATCCAGGCGATTTCGTTGCCCATCGGGGCAAGGTAGTCCATGCGATTGACAATGGTGATGTACTGATTGTAATCAAGAACTTCGGCGTTTTTTTCAAACCCGGTGTGCAGGTAACCGATAACGGGCACCACCCGCACCACACGTTCGCCATCAATTTCCATCACCAGTCGGATGACGGTGTGCGTGGCCGGATGCTGAGGGCCGAAATTGAGTGTCCAAAGATTCGAATCGCTGGAGAGTTGGGGTGTTGTCATCGGGTTGTCCATAAGCATGGACGCGCCTTTTTCAATGGTATACGGCATGAAAAGCTCCAGCATAGCTCCGCGGGCGACCAATCGCGGGCGGAAAAATCCTGAACAGGGTAAAACAGCCTTCCGGGCACCTGTCCAAAACCCTTGTGATACTATTCACAAACTCGATTTCCGGCAAGCCGCACGGTCTGGAATTCTGCAAACTCGGTCTGCCAGCTTTTTGTAGGGAACTCGAAAAAATGGACATGCGCCGGGTACCGCCCCGAATGCGTCACGGCGTGTTGGTATCAGGCGTTCCACGCCCCGGACCCATATCGCGGCGGAGCCGAGGCCAGAATGGAGACGTTGTCCATGGTGGCCCGCCAAATCGCGCGGTTTGAGCCGTCGCCCTGATTTCCGGCTGGCCGTTTCGCCTGGCTTTACCGTCCAAACGGCCGATTGGTTTTGCGGAACTCCGTGGGGGTTTGACCAATCTGTTCCTTGAACACGCGGTGCATGTATTCAACATAATTAAAACCGGAGGTGCGCGCCACTGAACTAATTTTCATATCTGTACCGATAAGAAGTTCTTTTGCCTGCTGCAACTGAACGCGTTGAATTTCCTCGTGCGGGCCGCGCCCCAGCGAACTGATAAATTTTAGTTCCAGCGTGCGGCGCGATACCAGCATAGCCTTGACCAACTCCCGAACTGACAGCCCCTCATGGGCACGGGCGCGAATCATGCGTACCGCTTTTGCCACCAGCGGATCGTCAATGCTGACGGTATCCGTCGATTGCCGCATGGTCACGCCGATGGGGTCCACAAATACATGTCCCAACGGTTTTTTTCCGGAAAACAGCCTGTCCAGAACCGCGGCTGCCTCAAACCCGACCCGTTCGGCATTCAACGCAATGCTGGAAAGGGTCGGACTGGCTATCGCGCAGATCAGTTCGTCGTCATCTACGCCAATGACCGCGATTTCTTCCGGCACCGCAATGCCATCCACCCGGCACAGATCAATCACTTCGCGGGCCGCAAGGTCATCTTGAGCCATCAGGCCGATCGGCTTGTCCAGTTTCGCCAGCCACGCCGCCAGTTGACCTTCCTCCGGCATATCCGATTCCGAATCCGCCGAAAAAATTTCACACGGCAGGCCGGCCGCTCTGATAATTGCTGAAAAGGCATTACGCCGGTCAATGCCCCAGTATGTCTGACGGCCGTAAAAGGCGAATCGCTGGAAGCCGCGGTCGCGCAGGTGTTCAAACGCCATCTCGCAGACCCGCGGCGTATTGGTGCTGACCCAGCGGTCGCCGCTGTAAGGGCCTGGTTCCAGCGGCACTACCGGAATGCCTCGGGCAAGTACTTCCCGAGCCACCTGGGGGCTGGAAATGCGGCCAATCACGCCATCCAGCCGCCAAGTGTTGCGCGGCGGAAGCGACTGATCAAAATCGCCCGGTTGAAGCGTGAAATTCCATGGACCGTTGGCTTTCGCGTAATTGCATATCCCGCGTATGACATTGCGCCCAAAGGCCCGCGATGTCTCCATTAAAATGCAGACTTGGGGAATTCCCGTGGCACTGGCCATTTTTCGGCGACGGTTCCTGGCTGCTTTTTTTGTAACACTCATATCTTACTTTCTGTTGCCCGCACGGGCAGAACGCCAATGGTCTACTATATCCCGCGGGCAATTTTCGCGAAATGATGTTTTGCGCAAAAACTATATACAATAGCGCAATTCGGTAAGCCTAAAACAGGGCCGACATAATTGCCGTAAAACGACTGCCGCGGCCTTGGTGCGGCGGATTGTGCTTCGACGCTATAATCATCATCGAACCTTCCGCCGGAGCGATGCAAAAAGTCGGAGGTTTGGGAGTTGCGGCCCACCGCATGATAAATGGATTTATCAGGATAGCTTTTGTGCATTTAAAATCAGATGGAATTTCCTTAAAGTCGGCGTTGTGCCTGTTTTGCGTGACCTGCATTTATGTGCTCGCAAATGCCATTTGGGCGGGCGGGCTGACCATTCCACCGATATCGCCGCGTTCACATCCTGCGCGGCCGTCGGATGCAAGTCCGAGCATCGGTGGGGGAGGTGGAAATTTCGTCCTGCTACCGTTGCCCCAGGCTGTTTTGCCAAAGGGCGGAGCACCTGTTCGGCCGCCCGCCGCCGGTTTTGCATTCATGGTTGTTGCAGTGCATCACCCCAGTGGCATTTTTCAGGTCAATCAACCCGGTTCTGTGAATCTGCTCATTCGCAATAATGCCTCCAGTCCATTGATTCTTCAGGGAGAGTTATTTTGGAAACATTTGCCAGATTCCGGCAACTCTCCCGGCGCATTGGCGCGGTTCGATTCCAATTTGTCGGCCGTCGGCAATGGACATTCAACACTGTTTGTTCCTACAACTATCCGGCCGACTCCCATTGGGCCGTCAAACACTATGCGGATCATCTTGCCAGTTCATTTCCCGGACGCGGGGTGTTATGTTCTGCTTTGGCGGCAGGGCAAAGTTCTCCGCCGTATCAGCGCTCCGTTCTGGGTTATTCCGCGACCGCATGGCGGTTCGCTGCCCGTGACGGACAGCCGCTGGATCAGTGCAATTCCAGGCGATTTTTATAAATCCCGCTCGCCGGACTACATTTCAGATTACATGCTGCAAACCGGTATCCGCCGCTATCTGGCTGATATTCCGATCGGCCCACCCTCAACCGCTTTTCCTGCGAGTCCGAATTCCACAGAGCGGCTTTTCCGAATCGCACGAGACATTCACAACCTTGGCGGCCAAGTTGTGGTGCGTTT
>JAJZOA010000145.1 GCA_021852225.1 Planctomycetota bacterium | reverse complement strand
GCATCTCATCAACAGCCACAATCAGGATTCACCGGCATCGGGTCGGTAATTCCCCGACGAACGCGTTTCGTCCATGCCAGCGGAAGCCACGACATTTTCTCAGGAACAGGCCGGGCCCAGCGCGGCTTCTGCGCCTGCTGACGGCCCAGCCAAAGCCACGGCCAAAAAGCCGGCGCGGCGCGTGCGCCATTCTGGCCGCGGCCGCGGCCGGGGGCAGCGCAAAATTATTCCGATTATCCCTGTTGCGGCCGGTGGCGAAGCCGCCCATGCGACGGATACCACAAAAGCCAACGCCGATCAGCCAACTGAACAGCAGCCCGATTCGCGGAATTCGGCGGCTGTCGCCGAACCTGCGGCAGCCGACACGCGCAGCGGCCGGTCGGGCAAAGCGGCTGTTAATGAAACTGTATCGCAGCAGACAAATGAAGTTGAACCATCGGAGCCGGATTCCGGCCGTACCGACGCATCCGTCACGGACCCGTCGGCAGCCAGCCAGGCCGCAGCGGATAATCAGGTGAATATGCCTGCGATAATGAGCCGGCTGGCCTCCATGCGTCCGTCCACCGGCAGGCTGGTGGCGCGTGCTTCGCCCGGCGCGACCCGCCACCTGGGAAGGCAGACCTTTCGCGGCGGCGTTCCGATGCGACAAAAATTCCGCCCGACCGGCATTGCCCCGGTGGACGACACGGTCCAGGTGCCGCCCCAGACTGCTGGCAATGCCGCGCGGCCGGCACCCACGCAGAACAATCCGCGATCTCCGCAGCGCGGCGGTCGGCAAAGCCCGTCCGGTGGCCGCCAGGCGGATCAATCCCAGCGCGGCCCCCAGAACCGGGGGCCGGCCAGCGAAGCCTCTGAACACATGGCTACTCCCGCGCCAGCTCCAACGGCGGAAGATACGTCGCAGTCATTTGCCAATGCCGCGGATGATTCATCAGAAAACACGTCGCGGCCGGCGGCCCGGCAGAACACCTCCGCCGGTCTGGAACCGGCCAGTGGTGGATATGCCGAAGGTCAGCGCGGCACCACGGACGATTCCACCTTTAAGGACGACGCGCACGCCACAACTTTTGATGTTCCTGAAGGGGACCTTGAAAAACTCGCCGAAGTGGACGCCGAAGAGCCCGCGCCCGTCAAACGCACCGGCCCGCCAAGGGACATGCTGATTAACGCAACGGACAAGGATGAAGTCCGCATTGCCATTGTCAGTCAGGGCATGCTTGAAGAACTGTACATGGAGCGCACCAGCACTGAACTTCATGTCGGAAATATATACAAGGGTAGAGTCATGAATGTGGAACCGGCCATTCAGGCCGCATTCATTGACTTCGGCATAGGCAAAAACGGATTTCTGCACATCAGCGATCTGCATCCGCAATATTTTTCGGGCCAACCGAAGCGGTCGCTTGGTCCGCAGCGAAGAAACAGTGCCCGCGGGCAGGCGGACGCAGCCGTCGATACGGGAAATGACGCCCCCGAAGGCGTATATGGAGACATTGACTCCGCCGAATCTGATGCATTCCTTGAAAATGCGGATCTGCAGGTGGACAGCGACCACATGCTGCCGATGGAAAAGGTTGGCCGCAAAACACCACGCCGCAGCCGCCCGCCCATTCAGCAATGCCTGCGGCGCGGCCAGGAAATTATTGTACAGGTCACCAAAGAGGGCATCGGCACAAAAGGACCCACGCTGACCAGCTATATCAGCGTGCCCGGCCGATACTTGGTCATGATGCCGGGCATGAGCCAGCTTGGCGTTTCCAGAAAAATTGAGGATGAGGAACAGCGACGTGAATTAAGAAAAATTCTGCTTGACCTTAATCCGCCGCGGAATCTTGGCTTTATCATTCGCACCGCAGGCGTCGGCCGCAGCCGCCGCGAATTGCAGCAGGACCTCCATTATCTGGTGAAAGTGTGGCGGCGGATTCATGAAAGGCTGGAGGCTTATCCGGCACCCGTGGAACTTTATCAGGAAAGTGACCTGGTCATTCGCACCATTCGCGATCTGGCCATTAATGATATTGACCGCATGGTGGTGGATGAACCGGTTGTGGCCGAGCGGGTACGCGATTTTCTTTCCATCGTTAATCCGCGGGCCGCGGATTTTGTGGAAGCATACACCGAGCCATTGCCCCTGTTCCAGCGTTATGGCGTGGAACGGGAAATTGAAAAGATCAATTCACGCCGCGTGGAAATGTCCAATGGCGGTTCCCTGGTTATTGATTCCACCGAGGCGCTGGTCGCCATAGATGTGAATTCCGGCCGCTACCGCGAACACCGCGATGCGGAACTGACCGCGTTTAACATCAACCGCGACGCAATAAAAGACATCTGCCGCCACCTGCGTTTGCGCGACCTTGGAGGCGTGATTGTCATAGACTTTATCGACATGCGGGAGGAACGGCACAAGCGCGAAATTGAACGTCTGCTGCGCGATCAACTGAAGGATGACCGCGCCCGCACCAAAGTGCTGCGCATGAGCCAGTTCTGCATGATTGAAATGACCCGGCAGCGTGTCAAGCCCAGCTTAAAACGAAGCATTTATCAGGACTGCCCACATTGCCACGGATCCGGTCTTATTAAAACACCGGAAAGCGTTTCGCTTGATGTTCTGCGGCGGCTGGCCGCCGGCGGTCTGCAGCGCGACATCAGCCGCATTGAAGTGCGCGTTTATTCCACGGTGGCCACATTCCTGCTGAACCGCAAGCGGCTGGAACTGGTGGAACTGGAAAACAAATATGGCAAACGCATCAACGTGGTGGCCGACGGATCGCTCTCCGGCGATGCGGTCCTGATGGAAGCCATTGACACCCGCGGCAATCTTCTGAATATCAATCTGTGACCACCCACACCGGTGGTCTAGCCGGGAGAGTTCCCTGCCGGCGGCTGTCGGTCGGCTGGCCGCATGGCGCAAAACGCAGATTTACGGTAAAATCCACCAGAGGAAATCAGGCGTTGAATTGCGCCTGGCGCAGGCCGGTCTGCGTGCACGTATTGGATGGACGGTTGTGATGCTTACCGATCATGAGCTTCAGATACTGCTGCTCGGCGGCGAAGCGGACCGGGTGGAACGCAAGCGCGACGCGTCCAACATGGACGCGATCCGGACAGCAGTTTGCGCATTGGCCAATGACATGCCGGATCACAGGCAGCCCGGTGTGATATTTATTGGTGTAGAGGACGACGGGACCCCCAGCGGAATTAAAATAGACGACAAACTTCTTTTGCAGCTTTCCGACATCACCACCGATGGAAATGTTCTGCCGCTGCCGCATGCCACCGTACAGAGGAAAATTCTGAATGGCAAAGAGATGGCGGTCATGGTCGTCTATCCGGCGGAAGCACCCCCGGTGCGGTACAAAGGGACTGTATGGATTCGCACAGCCGCACGTCGCGCGGTTGCCAGTCAGCAACAGGAAAACATTCTTGTGGAAAAGCGCAGGTTCCGGGATATCCCGTTTGACCTGCACCCGGTTTCTCATGCAACTCTGGAAGACCTTGACCTTGACCTGTTCCTGACGGTTTACCTTCCACAGGTTGTGGCTCCTGAAACCCTGGCCCGGAACCACCGCTCCACCGACGAACAGCTGGCGGCGTTGCGAATGGCTTCCGGCGGGCCGCCGTTGATTCCGACCGTTTGCGGTCTGCTGGTGACTGGAAAAAATCCGACGGACTTTATTCCCGGAGCCTATATTCAATTTGTCCGAATTGCCGGCCTGGAAATCAGCGATCCAATTTTAGATTCCCGCGAAATTCGTGGACCGCTTCCGAAGCTTTTGTCCGAACTTGATGATGTGCTGAAACTGAATATTCGTACCGCAGTCGATTTGACATCCGCAGATCGCGAGGTCCGCCAACCGGACTACCCGCTTGTTGCCCTTCAGCAGATTGCCCGTAATTCGGTTATGCACCGCAGTTATGAGCATACCAATGCGCCTGTGCGGATCACGTGGTTTGACGATCGCGTGGAAATTGTGAACCCGGGCGGCCCGTTTGGTCGTGTCAACCGGGAAAATTTCGGGACACCCGGTGCCAGCGATTACCGGAACAGCTATTTGGCCGAAGCGATGAAATATCTGGGCTATGTGCAGCGATTTGGATTTGGAATTGCTCTGGCGCGGCGCGATTTGCAGATCAACGGCAATCCACCGCCAGAGTTTCAGGTGGAACAATCCCATCTGGGTGCGATATTGAGGAAACGGCCATGAGTGTTCCAATCATCGGCTTTTTTAATAATAAGGGTGGCGTCGGGAAAACGTCACTTGTTTATCACCTTTCCTGGATGTTCGCCGATATGGGAGTGCGCGTGCTGGCCGCGGATTTGGACCCCCAGTGCAATTTGACAGCCGCATTTATTGACGAGGACAAACTGGCTGGCACGTTCTGGCGAAGCCCGCCGTATCACACGATATATCAATGTCTGCAACCATTAATATCAGGGGCCGGCGACATTGCCAATCCTGACAATAACATCATTGGGGATAATCTCGCGATTCTGGCCGGGGACATGAGGCTTTCCCGATTTGAGGATGATCTATCCCAGGAATGGCCCAAATGTCTGGATGGCAGGGAACGGTCCTTTCGAGTGGTTTCGGCTTTCTGGCGAGTGACACAAAGCGCTGCGGCACAATTCCGGGCCGCAGTGATTCTGGTTGATCTGGGGCCGAATCTGGGGGCGATCAATCGGGCAGCGCTGATCGGAACCGATTATGTGGTGATCCCGCTTGGTCCGGACCTGTTTTCTCTGCAAGGGCTGGAAAACCTGGGGCCGGCGCTGCGTTTGTGGCGGCGCGAATGGCGGGAAAGGCTGGAAAAAATGCCTGCGGGAAGCTTCGAGGTGCCGCCGGGAAATATTCAGCCCATTGGATACGTTGTCATGCGTCACTCCATCCGTCTGGACCGGCCAGTTAAGGCATTCGACCGATGGATTGCACAAATACCGCAGACCTACGCCCAAAGCGTATTGGATATCCGGCAGACCACGCCATCAGGCATCGACAGTGATCCGAATTGCCTGGCGAAGCTCAGGGATTACCGCAGCCTTATGCCGCTGGCGCAGGAAGCTCGCAAACCGATGTTTCATCTTCAATCGGCGGATGGTGCGCTGGGGGCGCATCTGCAGGCGGTGGCGCGGTCGCACGGGGAATTCAGGGCATTGGCCATGGAAATTGGCCGCCGCGTCGGCCTCCCCGCTGTCAATGACACATAAGGGATGCAAAAGGCACATTTCAGCATTTATTTCCAGCGGGACAAGCCTGAGGAAACGCCGATCGCGGTTAAATTATCATATGTCGATACCTTAAACAGGCCGGATATTTAATCCAGATACACGTTTGCGCCGGGTTGAATTGCCGGAATGATCGACTTTTTCGCCGCCACATCTTCCGGGTAAATCGCAAAAGATGCCGCGATTTCAATGGTGCAATCAGGCTGCCCGTCCGGCTTTTTTGGTACCGCAATTCCCGCCGCCGTCAGCCAGTTGGCGTTGCGCTGGGTCACAATCTGCCGGGCCGATTCCGGCGAATCCACACCGGAAGGCTGCTTGATAGGCGCGAATTCATCGATGCGATCGGTTTCATACACGATACTGTGGCTGGTCAGTGGAAGCGCATCAAATACAAAGGTCTCCATTTTCACCGCGTTGGGTTTTTCCGGCTTGACCGGCTGCCCGGTAATCAAGTCCACACAGGAAACCTTTTTTTCCGCGCGGTGATAAGGCAACGCAAAACCGGTCGCATTAAGCCGCTGCACAAAATCCACACGAATCGCGTGCAGCGCAATGGACCCGGCCCGGAATTTAAGCGAGCCATCCGGCAAACGGGCCTGAGCAAGACTGTCCGGCAGGTCGGAATACTCGATAATCGTGTACTTGCCATCCACAATGCACAGATTGCCCAGTTTTTCCTTCGGCTCGGCCTTGGGCAGCATTTTGCTGGACATATCCGCCTTTTCCAGGTCGTGCAGACCGATGAACAACGGATCCACGCAGCGCACAATCGGATTGTCCACCTGAAAATAGCTGATCTGTTCTATTCCGCGTTCGGCCATGTTCGCCAGCGCGCCGCTTTTGTGCAGCGCCAGCATGGATCCGCCGTGGCCGTTGGGCGAAAGCGCCAGCGTGTGATCCGTTTCCAGCAGAACGCGGCCGTCAAATCCGACCGCTGGCAGCATATCCTGCGGGAAAAACATCACCTGGTCCGCCCCCATGCCGAAATAGCGGTGGGCTTTCCAGAACTCCACGGTGACGGCATGGTTGGCGGTGCTGGTCATGATATAAAACGGGATCGGCTTGCCCGCGCGGCGCCCCAATTCCAGCAGAAATTCGGCGAAACATTGAAACAGGGGTTTGCGCCTGATGGCGGTGGCGGGAAAGGTTCCCTTGGGGCCTTCCCAGCCCAGACGCGACCCCTGGCCACCGGCGACTACAAATGAGGCGATTTTTCCCTGCCGCAACAGTTCCTCACCGCGCTGCCGTGCCATTCTGTATTTTTCCTTCAACGCCGGACTGTTGGGAACATTGGGAAAATAAGGCGCTGGTTCAATCTGTTCAGGAAGCGCAAAAGGCTGCGGGTTTTTGACCACCGTTTCCACAAGATGTTGCACCAGTTGCCAATCCACCGAGGCGACATTCCGGTCAAGTTCCAGCCTCTTTTCCGCTGAAAGTTTGTCATAGAAAGTATACACATGCCGCTGGCCACGGGCGGCCAGTAGCGCGGTGAGTTGGGCATGATCAATGGCTTCGGACATGGACAGGCTCCCTGGCATCGCATGGATAACTTCGCTGGCATCTTCCCAGACTCCGGACATCCGGCCGCCCGACGCCAACACGCTTATTTCAAGCCGATTTAACTCCCGCAATGCGGCATGTCAAGCGGCCGACCCACCGGTGTGTTGTGTTGATTCCGGCAAACCCGCCGGTTTGGCAGTGATGCGCGATTAAAGCGTCCTGTTGCGGATTTCCGCGGTCAGCTTCCCGATAAAATCGACCAGCGGAACTGCGCCAAGGTCCTGATCTTTTCTGGTGCGAACGGCCACTGAACGGGTTTCCTGTTCCTTGCCGCCCACCACCAGCAGATACGGAATTTTCTCTTCGCGTGCCCTGCGTATTTTGGCACCGACTTTTTCGTCACCCGCATCCAGTTCCACACGCACACCGGTGTCGGCAAGATCCGCCACCACCTGCCGGGCATAGTCCACAAATTTCTCGCTGATACTAAGCACCCGAACCTGCACCGGCGCAAGCCATGTCGGAAAGCTGCCGGCGAAATGTTCGATCAGAATTCCGGTGAAACGCTCCATTGAACCGAAGGGCGCCCGGTGAATCATGACCGGCCGGTGCGGATGGTTGTCCGCGCCGATATACTCAAGTTCAAAACGTTCCGGCAGGACATAATCCAACTGCACTGTGCCAAGCTGCCACTGCCGGCCGATCACATCTTTCACCAGAAAATCCAGTTTCGGGCCGTAGAATGCGGCCTCGCCAATCGCCTCCTGCGAGGCAATGCCCACATCCTTGACAATTTTCCGCAACGTATCTTCCGCACGGTCCCACAGTCGCGGGTCACCGGCATATTTATCAGATTTCGGATCGCGCAGGCTTACGCGGCACTGGTAATCCGCAAAACCAAGCGTCTTGAACACCACCTGCACCATTTCCACTGTTGATCGCAATTCGGCCTCCACCTGTTCCGGAGTGCAGAACAGGTGGGCGTCATCCTGTGTAAAGCCGCGTACGCGCGTCATGCCGTTGAGTTCACCGGATTGCTCAAACCGGTATACCGTGCCGAATTCCGCCAGCCGGATGGGCAGGTCGCGATAGCTGCGCGGCTGGGCCGAATAAATCTGAATGTGATGCGGGCAATTCATCGGCTTCAGCAGGTATTCGCTCTCATCACCTGAATCGCGTTCCTTCATTTTTATTGTGGGGAACTGCGAGTCTTTATAATACGGATAATGGCCGCTGGTTTTATACAGGTTGATATTTCCAATATGCGGCGTGTAGACGGCGCTGTAACCACGCAGCGCCAGTTGCTCGCGCATGAAATCTTCAAGCTGCTGGCGCAGCACGCCGCCCTTGGGCATCCATAATATAAGGCCGCTGCCAACCAGCGGCGAGATGGTGAAAAGGCCCATCTGCTTGCCGATCAGACGATGATCGCGTTTTTTTGCTTCCTCTATCTGGACAAAATGGGCGTCCATCTGCGCTTTGCTGAAAAACGCCTTGCCGTACACGCGCTGCAACTGCTGCTGGCTGGCATCGCCATGCCAGTATGCGCCCGCCACGCTGGTTATTTTAAACGCGCCGATCCGCCCCGTGGACGGCAGATGCGGCCCGCGGCACAGATCTTCCCAGTTTTTGCCCGGTTCACCCGTGGCGTAAAAACTGATTGCCGCCTGCGGGTCCTGGGCCAGCGCGCGTTGCGCGTTATCCACCTTGTACGGATTGCCGGCCGCGCCCAGCTTTTCCAGCGCCGCGTCGCGCGGCAATTCATAACGGGTGAATGAACGGTTTTCTTCAACAATGCGGGTCATTTCCGCTTCAATTCGCGGAAAATCCTCTTCACGAATGGGCTCGGCAAGCTCAATATCATAATAAAAGCCGTCATCCACCGGCGGGCCGTAGGCAAGTTTTGCCGCCGGATACAGACGCATAATCGCTTCGGCCATCACATGCGCGGTGGAATGCCGCAGCAGCCACGCCGCATTGGCTTCATCCGGCTTGGCCGTCACGATGGCCACGCCGCAATCCCGCACAATCGGTGCCGACAGGTCCGCGAGTTCTCCGTTCACCAGAGCGCCCACCGCATCCTTCGCCAACCGCGGGCCGATGGATTGGGCAACCTGAAGAGGTGTCACACTCGTGCCGGAAAACTGCTTTTGCGAGCCATCGGGCAGGGTAATGGTGATCATGAAGTCTCCGCCTTGCAACATTCCGCTTCGCGCGATCTATTGACTGATTATTCTCCGGGACCAGCCGAACAAAACAAGCCGTTCAACCGGGTACCAATCCGCTTTTTTACCATGAAACCGACGGAATGGATAGGGAATCATTCCACGGCGACCCGCCTCCGAGACCACCGGAAAAGCACCCCGCGAATACCGGAAAAGTTCCTCTCATATAAAACAGGACCGCCCGCTCAGATGTTGCGAAGCGATAGCAGGCCCGGCGACCATGCGGCAATAATTCCCGGCGCCCGCACCACTCTTTTTATCGCCATAGCCATGGTGGCCGCAGGGCGCTACAATATCGCTGATGGCAACACAACCCGCTATAACTCTTTGCCGCGAACTGCGATTTTCACTTTCCGGCGGCGAACTTTCCGCAATTGAATCGAATAATTTCGCCGGCAACCCGCCGATGCGCGGGTTGGTGCCCTTCTGCACACTTCAGGCTCGCATAACCGGCGCGGTGGATCCGGCCACCGGGATGTTGATGAATATCCGCGAATTGGACCGCATTTTGCGGCAAACCGCAGTGCCGGCGCTGGTTCGCTTTTATCTGGCCCACACGGGCGCGGCGGCCCATTCCGCGCCGGAAGATATGGCTCCGCTCGAGCCGTTGCTGGAGGCCGCGGCCGCCATTAAACCGCGCGTGGCGCCACGCACACTAGCGGGCCTGAGCCTGGGCTTAAGCCCATTTCACGCACTGCATCTGGATTTCAAGGAGTCTGTCATG